>NZ_JARFTR010000053.1 GCF_029167235.1 Kamptonema sp. UHCC 0994
GGGCCCTTATAGCAACCGCCAAGGCAGTTAGGACAGATATCCGTAACGCCGCCTTCTAGGCGGTTAGGGCACCGCCTAGAAGGCGGCGTTACGTTCAACAAATAAAGTTGTCCTAACCGTCTTGGCGGTTGCTATACAATGAATACTGGCTAACTTCCTCTACTGATAAACTTAGCGCTTCTGCTACTTGCTCTGTATTCAATCCCATTGCTAATAACCGAGGGATAGCAGCCCGTCGCGATCGCGCTTCTGCACTCAAAGCCTGCTCTGCTAAGGAAGCTTGTTCCTGTGCCGCAGCAGCTTGTTCCTGTGCTAAAGAAGCTTGTTCCTGTGCCACAGCAGCTCGCTCCTCTTCTACAACAGCTCTTTCTGCACCTGTCAGCAGCAAATTACCCTCACTGTCCCACCACCGCAGCCATAGCATTGTCTGATTTTGATAGTTACCTTGCCATAGTCCTAACTCTAGGTCAATGGGCGCGATCGCATAATGGCCGCGATCGTTGGGAACTAACTGCTGATAAAACCCATTGATTAGGTTATACACCTCCAGCCTGCCACTGCGGATCTCATAGATGCCATAATACGGAATCCGCATGATCCGCTCATAGACCCAAAACTTGCCAGGTCTTTGTACTTCACCCACTTCTGAGTAGGATAGCGGCGTGGTGTCTCGCTCTTCGGAACCGTCGCCTGATGCGAACTCCAAGGCGATCGTCGGTGCTAGAAATTCCCGCCACAGCACGTAAGAGCGCCGAATTTGACCATCTAACATTGGTGGCACATTAGGCACATAAAACCAATCTGGAGCTTCTGCGCCTTTTTCCAGGGGGTCAGTTTCTCGCCAGTAAATGCCACAGTCTTGACCAATAGCATACTGCCCATCGGGATGAAGCTTTTGCAACAGCGGGCCGATAGAATCAGTCAAAATAATGCTTTGGGGATGCTCCTGAAAATTTTTTACAAAAGTGCCGTCTGACTCTGGCAGTTGAGTGCGATCGGGGAAAGGAGGGGGAAGGAAAGTTTTTTCGGCTGCTTGGGTCATGTTACCTCTCAAGTATTGCAGCTTAGATACAGGATAAAACACTTTATAGTTTAGTATAAAATGAGCAAAGGCGATCGCTTTTTTGGGAAAAGAATAAGAGCGATCTTTAATTATCTAACTAATACGTTGTCCGTCTTGATGCAATGCTTCCATTTAGTTCAATACTCCGGACAGTTTTTAAGCAGCCAAAGTACCATAAGACAGGAGTGAAGGAAAGTTCGGGTGATTTAAAATCAATACTTCGGACAAATTTTAAGCAGCCAGAGTACAATACACCAGAAAAAAGAGCGATCGCCCACTAAGCGATCGCTCTCTTTTCCGCAGATAAACTTACTTAAAGATTCCCGCAACCGAGGGTGCCTTAGACTCTGCGATTTTAGGAGCCAAGATACTCTTGGCATAAATCTGAGGATTCTGTTGAGCTATTTGCACATAAGATTCACGAACTTCAGCATTCACCGCTACAGTCGTTACATCGTAAACCTGTGTAGCCATTTTTGGATAGAAACCAATGCCGATAATTGGGATTAGGAAACACGCAGCGATAAACACTTCGCGAGGTCTAGCATCGCTAAAAATAGCATCCCCAGGCAAGACGCAACTATTACCAAAACAAGCCGCTTCCTGTTCTCCCGTATCTTTCAAATTACCATCAAGGTCACAGGTAGGTGCTACACCAGAATAGAATAACTGCCGTAACATTGATAGCAAATAAATCGGCGTTAAAATCAATCCGACTGCGGCTAAAAATACTGTGACAGCGCGGAAACTGGTGCTATAAATATCGCTGGTAGCCACACCCACAAATACCGAGAGTTCGCTAGCAAAACCGCTCATACCAGGGAGAGCTACAGATGCCATCACACCGATGGTAAATAAGGCAAAAACTTTGGGCATCACTTTACCAAGGTCGCCCATTTCTGCTAAGGCCATTGTGTGGGTGCGGTCATAAGTTACGCCTGCTAAGAAGAACAATACAGAGGCGATTAAACCGTGAGAAAGCATCTGCAATAGTGCGCCATTGATTCCCAAGTCAGTGAAGGATGCAATACCTAACAATACGAATCCCATGTGAGAAACTGACGAGTAGGCTAAGCGGCGCTTCATGTTGTCCTGAGCAAAGGAGTTAAACGCGCCATAGATAATATTGATCACGCCCAGCATCGCTAGAATCGGTGCAAAATAAACGTGGGCATCTGGTAGAAGCTGTAAATTTAAGCGAATCAGTCCGTATCCGCCCATTTTCAGCAGTACGCCTGCCAAAATCATCGATACGGGTGAAGAAGCTTCGCCGTGAGCGTCAGGTAGCCAGGTGTGGAGGGGGAAAATCGCCAGTTTAACGCCAAAGGCAATTAGCAATCCGGCGTAAAGCAGCAATTCTAGACCGAGGGGGTAATTTTTCAGACCTAGTTCGACCATATCGAAGGTGATGTTACCACCCCCGTAGAATGCCATTGCTAGGCCAGCTACGAGAATAAATATAGATGCGGCCGCTGTATATATCAAGAATTTTGTAGCAGCGTACTGACGGTTTTTACCGCCCCAAATCGAGATCAGCAGGTAGACGGGAATCAGTTCTAGTTCCCACATGATGAATAGCAGCAGCACGTCTTGGGCGACGAATACGCCTATCTGCGCTGAGTACATCAATAACATTAGGAAATAGAACAGGCGGGGTTTGCGATCGACTTCCCACGCTGCAAAAATCGAGAGTGTTGTCACTAATCCAGCTAGAAGTACCAGCGGGAGTGAGAGCCCGTCTACGGAAACTGACCAGGAGAGACCTAACTGAGGTATCCAAGAGTACGTCTCTACGAGTTGAAATGTGTTGAGATTGGGGTCGTAATGTTTCCAGAAGACGTAGGACATGAGAACAAAGTCGGCGATCGCTACACCCAAGGCGTACCACCGTACTTGTTTTCCGTCTTTATCGGGTAGGACGGGTATGAGGGCAGAAGCAATGAGGGGAAATAGTACAATTGCCGTCAGCCAGGGAAATTGAGCCTCGATCATGGCAGTGAGAAAAAATACTTACCTGTGGATGAGGTTATTATACGAACATTTGTAACAATTTTTTGATAAATGTTTCTTTTTTTTGCAAAACAGGGCTGATTCCCGAAGGCAAAACAGTAGAAGCCTTATTTTTAGGCGGCTTTGTGTGTAAACAGTGCGATCTGCAACTGCAAAATTCTGACTAGCGCAATCGCTAAGATGCGATCGCTCTTTTTTCCCTCTTTCTTCTTCCTTGCATTAATCGTGAATTTCCCCATTAGGCATAGTTGCTCCGCGCAATTGTACACCTACTAAGTTAGCAGTGCTTAAATCTGCCCTCGTAATATTTGCACGATTCAATATCGCATCGCGCAAGTCTGTTTTCGCCAAATAAGCATCAGTTAAATCAGTCTCATTCAAATTAGCCTTACTCAAATTAGCTCTACTGAGATCGGCCCTTACTAAGTTAGCTATACTCAAGTCAGCTAAAGTCAAATTAGCTTTATGAAGCTTAGCATCAGGTAAGAATGCACCGCGCAATTTTACACCAGCCATTTCTGCATCTATTAATACTGCTCTCTCCAATTTGGCATTAGTCATTATGGCGCGAGATAGATTTGCTTGAGTTAAATTTGCTTCAGTCAGAAAAGCACCTTCTAGGACTGCATTACTGAGATTTACCTGACTTAAATTAGCCTCGCGCAGTACAGTTTCACTGAGGTTAGCACCGGTAAGATCCGCTTTACTTAAATCGGCATTAGTTAGGTTTACACCTCGCAAGTCAGCATCTCGTAGATTTGCACCCCGCAAATTTACAGCCTCAAAAACTCGCCTTTCGTATCGTAAATTTGCCCCTCGCAAACACGCACCGCGTAAGTCTGCACCTTGTAAATTGACTCCTCTCATATCAGCATCAGTCAGGTTTGCATCGAGCAAAATTGCCAAAGATATGTTAGCTTTGCGAAAGTCTGCACCTTGTAAACTAGCACCGTGTAAGTCCGCATCAGCGAGATTTGCGCTGCTCAAATTTGCTTGATTTAAATTAGCACCACAGAGCTTTGCGTTAATTAAATTTGCACGCTGAAAATTAATTCGGCTCAAGTATGCCATAATTAAGTTTGCGCCATGAAGGTCGGCACCGCTCAAATTAACGCCAATCAAGTCTGCACCGCTCAGGTGTACGCCCCTAAGATTTATACCTTTAAAATCTAATTCTCCTGCTGTATATCTCCTCAAAAGTTCGCCAGGATTCATAAGTAATGGTTTGTTAGTTTTTGGTAAAATTTGATTTTTTCAACTGCTTGGATTAAGAACTTCTTGAGTCCAAGCTACGGACTTATTCCCTGATTGACGACCGTGAACTTTGACATGAGTGATTGATTTTGATTTCAAACCTGCCAGCTTATTCTGCACAAATTTAGCTGTCACTTCTCGATTGGGTACTTGGGCAGATTCGAGAAGTATATGGAAGCAACCGTCTCTTAAAAGTGCCATAGCATTAATGCCTTTAGGTTGGAGAAATTGATTCAGTAAAACTGCGATTGCCTTGGGGTTTCCCTGTCTTGCTAGTTCGACAAGTCTTTGCTGATTTATCTTACCATGATTAGGATTCTGCGGCTCTTTTTCGGGAGAATTAGGATTAGGATTATGAAGATTGAGTCGTTGTCTTTCTGCGGACTCTAATTGACTTAAAATTTGTATTAATTTAGAAGTAAATTCCTCAACATTGCCAATAAAGTCTCTGAGTGCTTTATATTTTTGAACTACTTTTTCCTCTATGTTTTCGTTGGCAACTTGTCTGTCTAAGTCAACCTCTAACTCGCTGAGTGTCCTTTCTACTGTAGTCATCACGATATTGCTGCTTTCACTAACTAATGCTTTAATCTCTTCTTCTAGATCCAATTTTTGTTTGATAGAATCACTAATATTGATCGCTGCTGCTACGCTTTGATGGGAATCTTCCTGACTTTCTACTGATTCAGAAATATGATAGGTTGTTAGGTGTGGCGGGATTAACTCAGAAGTGGCATCGGGGTCGCTTGTTTGTGTATCGTCTCCGGGAGAAAAGGTTGTATGGGCTGGCCATAGTTGACTTGCTTGGGGGTTATAATAAAAATTACCGGCAGCACCTTGACCCATCATTGTAATCTCGCCGTCCTCGAAATAACCGACATCGTTAGTCAGCGTGGTTTCTTGAAAAACGTTATTCATTAAATGGGTATCTTCGTATCCTTGGTCGTTAATACTTTCAGCTCGATCTGGCTCTTGTTTTCCCTGTATATAACAATTTGTCATAGCTTGGATAATTACGCTGGCAGCTTGGGCATTTTCATCAGAATTATCGAGGTGGTTAGCGGTTCTGTATAATTGAGATTCTAGTTCTGTAAGGGTTGGGCAAGCGTTGAGGAGTTGGCGCAATAAGTGGTCGAGTTCTTGTGTTTTCAGTAGCGACCAGTCTCGTTCGCTGAAGCTAAATTCGTGGTAAAGTGTAGAAAAAATCAGAATTTTAGCGCGAAGAGGGTTTGTCTGTTGTAAAATTTTCTGTCGGACATCAAATAGATAGCCTGGTTTGTTAAGTTCTTCTTCTTCTTGTTCTTCTGTTTCTGCTGGCTGGGTAGAATTTAATGGCTCTACAAAATATGTCGGCACTTGAAAGGCGAAAGAGTTGGATATAGTTGTTTCAACTTCTGTGTCTTCTTCTTCGTATAGCCTGGTGATTTGAGTGATAATAGTGGTAGCGATTAAAGCATACTCTGTCTTTTTATTGACTTTGGAAACAATACTATTTAAGACGGCTTCAATATCTTCTACTTGGCTAAATTTGATACATAAGTTGCGGATGATTTCACGGAGATCGGTACGTTCGAGGACGGTTGAATCATTTTCCCATATCTCTTTGCAAGCAAAAAGTATTAGTCTTTTAATGCGCTGGGCGTTAACATCATTTTCGAGTATGCTAACAACTTCATCTAAAATAGATAAAGCGCTCATGGTTGCCTCCTGGGAAAATGCACTGGTAAGAATATGCACTAAATTATAAAATTATAGCAGGTTTTCTCCGATAACAAGGGAGTAGAGGTACATGAGGGCTCTAAGGTAGGAGTACGGAGAACTCTTCTGCGTGTCATCCCTTAATTGTTACACTGGCTGCGTAGGTGGTAAGGAGAAGGAAGAAGGCATTGATTGATGGAAGATTTTGATGCGATCGCGATCGGCAATTCCGTTGGACAGTTGGCGGATCGGGAAGTACGCGATCGCAGTCTCTGTTCCAAGCCTTAGAGAAAATTATACCGCGATCGCGCATAGTCCTAGAAATGATTGGCACACCGCTAACTCACGCCCGTTTCTTACGGCGCTATCAAGGAACTTACGGGCCCGCGATCGCCGGGAAAAGCACATTTCCAGGGCCTCACACCCCCATCAGCGGTTTATACTGCGTCGGTGATAGCACTATGCCAGGAATTGGCGTTCCTGCTGTTGCTGCCTCTGATATTATATGTGCTAACACATTGCTATCGCCGGGCCAGACAGCGCAATTTTTGTAACCAAGAAAAGATAGGATTTATGTAGGCTTTATGTAACGCCGCCGTCCCGGCGGTAAAGATATCGCATCGGCAGCCCTGCAAAGATGGGTAAGCTCTAAAATACTTAAAATCGGCAGATAGACTCTGGATTTACAGGACAGTTTTTATCTGCAATTCGATTACTACGAACGTCAAGAAAAGAAAGCTTAGTCAGAGACTTCAAAGAACCAATGTCTGATATTTGATTATTAAACAGGTCAAGCCAAATTAAATTAGTTAAAGATTCTAACGGAGTGATATCCGTAATAAAGTTATTAAAAAGATAAAGTTCAGAAATATTAGTTAAATATTTAAGATGACTCACATCTGATACTTGATTATTTCCCAGATTAAGCTCAGTTAAATTAATTAGGGAAGATAGGGAACTGATATCTGATATTTGATTATTAAAGAGAACCAACTTAGCAAGATTGGTTAGAGATGCCAACGGCTTAAGGTCTGATAATTTATTACTAAAAATTAGTAAATTTTTAAGCTTTTTCAGGTTGGAAATAGAGTTAATATCTGAGATTTGGTTTTCATAAAGATAGAGAGTAGTCAAATTTGTTAAACCTGCAAGATAACTAATATCATTAATTTGATTATTGTAGAGAATGAGAGTAGTTAAATTTGTGAGAGATTCCAGGGGACTGAGATCGGATATTTGATTGTCAAAAAGGATAAGTGTAGTTAACTTAGTTAGAGAAGTCAGAGGGCTAATATCGGATATTTGATTAGTATCAAGGACAAGTTCAGTAAGATTTGTGAGAGATTTGAGAGGACTAATATCTGATATTTGATTGACATCTAGAATTAGTGTTTTCAGGTTAGTCAGAGATTGGAGAGGACTAATATCTGATATGGAATTGCTACTCAGGTTCAGCGTAGTAAGCTTAGTCAAAGAGGAAAGAGGGCTAATATCATTAACTTGACTACGTTTAAGATTAAGCTCTGTAAGATTTGCCAAAAATTCCCCAGCTTGGTTGCAGTCAGAAACTTCGCTTACTTGCAAAAGTAAATCCACAGTATATCTAGCCTCTGGGGAAAGATTTCCTTTATTCAAACACCAATCTGTAAAATCGTAGTCATTCATGGTAAAGTGTTTTTAACAGCTCTAGTAATATTATATTCCTCGCAGGAGTCAACAACTAGCTATGACAGCAGAGCAAATTTTCAACGCCGCGAACATCTTTGTACTACCCTTATGGGCATTAATGATTTTATTGCCTAACTTGGGAATTACCCGCAAAGTTATGAATTCCTTCATCCCCTTTGTGGTGTTAGCGGTTCTGTATATATATCTGTTCATCAGTTCTATTACTCCTGAAAACGCGGCGGCACTCTCCAATCCTAAACTAGCAGATATTGCCCGATTTTTTGGAGATGAAAAAGCTACAGCAACGGGATGGATACATTTTTTAGTGATGGATTTGTTTGTTGGTCGGTGGATTTATTGGGAAGGACAAAGAACAGGAGTTTGGACTATCCATTCCCTAGCTTTATCTTTGTTTGCTGGCCCAATGGGATTGCTATCACACATTGTAACTTATTGGGTAACTCAGAAATTTTTCCCATCTTCTGAGGATGGGGAAACAGTAAGTAAAACTACACCATTTGAACAAAGTTAAATCGTTGCGATCGCAACTAACCCCCTTTTTGAAGGGGGAGTTTTTTAATATCTTTAACATAAGTGAGAGGCGATCGCATCTATCATTATGATTTTACTAGCCAGATATGTTATACTAATCTTATGATCGACCACGACCGTTTATTTAAAGAACTCCTCTCCACCTTTTTTAGAGAATTTGTGGAGCTGTTTTTGCCAGATGTTTCGGCAGAATTAGAACCTGATTCCTTGGAGTTTCTAAATCCCGAAATATTTACCGATGTCACCTCTGGGGAGAAATATCAAGCTGATTTAGTAGTGAAAGCCCAATTTAGGGGTCAGGAATCTTACTTTATCATTCATCTCGAACACCAAGCACGTTCTGAAGCAGAGTTTGGCAAACGAATGTTTCGCTACTTTGCCCGTCTGTACGAGAAACATGGTGTCCCAGTGTATCCCGTCGTCATTTATTCCTACGATGAGCCTAAACTAGCAGCACCAAATTTTCATCGGGTTGAATTTCCGGGTTTTATTGTATTAGAATTTAACTATCGCGCCATTCAGCTTAACCGCCTTCAGTGGCGAGATTTTGAGAATCAGCGCAATCCCGTAGCAAGTGCATTGATGGCTAAAATGCAGAAGTTAGATCGGGAACGTCCGACTGTTAAACTGGCATCTTTGCGCTTACTATCGAGTTTAGGGCTGAATCCAGCACAAGTGCAGTTAATTTCTGGATTTATTGATACTTACCTCAAGTTAAGTCCAGAGGAGAAAGAGGAGTTTGATGCTGAATTTGCTAAACTTGAACCAAGGCAACAGGAGGGAGTTATGGAAATTGTCACCAGTTGGATGGAAGAAGGAATTGAGCGGGGAATTGAACAGGGAATTGAGCGGGGAATTGAACAGGGAATTGAGCGGGGGATTCAACGAGGAATACAACAGGGAGAATTAACACTAATCATTCGTCTACTTACCCGTCGAATTGGTGCTGTTGATTTGGAAATACAGGAACGAATTCAGAGATTATCTATCGATCAATTAGAGGATTTAGGTGAGGCGTTATTGGATTTTTCTAGCGCGGCGGATTTAACAAATTGGTTACAGGATAAGTGAGAAGCGATCGCGCTTCTCTCCACCCGTTTGCTAAGCTATAGTCTGCCCCGTCAAAAAACCTCACATTCATGCACAGGTTATTAACAGGCAAACTGCGAGTAGAAAGCTTAACCATAGCGATCGCCAACCTCCCGGCCAAACTCTCAGGAACCAAACTCGTACAGCTTACAGACTTCCACTACGACGGCCTACGACTATCCGATCGCTTACTGCAACAAGCGATCGCCGCCACCAATCAAGCAGAACCAGACCTCATCCTCTTAACAGGCGACTACATAACGGAGGAACCCGAACCCATTCACGGCTTAGTCCAGCAACTTAAAAACTTACAAAGTAGCGCTGGAATTTATGCCATACTTGGCAACCATGACTACTTTTACCAAGGAGCAAAAACCGAAGTTACTAACGCCTTAACTAACATTGGAATTCAGGTATTATATAATGAAATAGCCTATCCTTTAGGTTCGGAATTAGCATTAGTTGGCTTAGCAGATTTTTGGTCTCGTGATTTCAAGCCAGAGGATACAATAGGATTAATAAATCAAAATATCCCTCGGATCGTATTGTCCCACAATCCCGATAGTGCCGAGAAATTGCAAAAATGGCGCATAGATTTGCAACTATCCGGTCACACTCATGGAGGTCAAATAGTCATTCCCGGATTAGGGCCTGTATCGATTTGGATAGACTCAGTTGGTCGTATTATGCCTAAATCATTGCGGAGTAAAATTCCTTATTTTTCAGTTGGCGATCGAGTAGTTAATCATTGGGAATGGGCAAGTGGATTGCATCAAGTCGGTAGCAACTTACTTTATGTTAATCGCGGTTTAGGAACCTATTTACCTGGACGGTTATTTTGTCCCCCAGAAGTTACAATAATCACATTGGTAAGTAAGTAAAAATTAACTTGATAAATTTGGCTATTTACGTAAAGCCGCCATCTTGTCGGTATTGTCACCGCCAAGATGGCGGCTTTACAGCTATTTTTGAGTAAGTCCCGTTAACAAACTAGCTTCCTTCTCCTAATCGATATCCCTTACCATAGACAGTATGTATCAGTGGTAAATCGCCTGCGGCTTCAATTTTTCTACGCAATAAACGAATTTGAGCTGCCAACACATTACTACTCGGTTTTTCCCCCTCTGACCACAAATATTGGTGAATTTGTTCGTGAGTCAAAAGTTGACCAGTATAGCGCATTAAATATTCTAAAAGCTGGCATTCTTTTTCGGACAAATCAATTGTTCTACCACGACGATAAGCTAACTGATTATCGAAATCTAGTTCTAGATCGGCAACCCGCAAACGATTGCACGATCCCGGCACGATCCCGCCTGTTTCTAACATCGAAGGCCGCCGTAATAAAGCCCGGACTCTTGCCAATAACTCCCGCAATTCAAAGGGTTTTACTAAATAGTCATCAGCACCCGCATCGAGTCCCTGAACGCGATCGTCCAGAGTATCTTTCGCAGTCAGAAATAAGACGGGTGTAGCGCGACCTTCCGAGCGCAATTTCTGACAAATTGACAATCCCGTTTTTCCCGGCAACATCCAATCCAGAATCAGCAAATCGTAGTTTCCCTGGGACGCAAACTCGTCTCCCGTTGCTCCATTATCAGCCACGTCAACCTCATAACCCTCGCGAGTCAGCACCCGACTCAATGGGTCAGTCAGCTCAATTTCATCATCAACTAAGAGAATCTTCATAAGGAGAATAGCGCCGAATTTATTCGTGGGTTTTTGGCATATCTAAGGGAATCCTTACCTCAGTAACAAAAGTGACTACATCTAAATATATCCAGAAAAAACTGTCACCGCAATAGCTAGAAAATTTATTTATGAGCTAGCTATCTGTGTTATTGTAGTTTCGGTAAAAGCTGCTGACGCTAAGCTGCGTAGGCGTAGCCAGCCGTAGGCATCGCGCCTATCCAAAATTGACTTACTTGCCATTAAAAATTGTTATGCTTACCTTTGCACTTCCTAAAGGCGCTTTGTTAGTTGACAGCATTCGACTGTTGCAATCTGTGGGATTAGACTTCAGTGCTTTTCTAGATTCATCTAACCGCCAACTTCAAATTTCTGACCCCACCAATACTGCTAAAGCTTTGCTGGTAAGGGCGCAAGATGTACCAGTTTATGTAGAATATGGTCAAGCTCAAGTAGGCATTGTAGGTTATGATGTTTTGCGAGAGAAAAAGCCCAAAGTTGCCAATTTAATTGATTTAAAATTTGGTCAATGTCGGCTGTCGGTAGCGGTGAAAGAATCTAGTCCTTATCGGCGGACTGTGGAATTGCCACCTCACGGTCGAGTTGCTTCTAAATTTGTGTATTGTGCTAGAGAACATTTTCACAATTTGAATATGCCTGTGGAAATTGTACCGCTTTATGGTTCAGTTGAATTAGGGCCAATTACAGGGATGTCGGAGGCAATTGTTGATTTAGTTTCAACAGGTCGCACTCTGCGGGAAAATGGTTTGATCGAGATTGAAGTTTTGTTTGAGAGTACAGCTTATTTGATTGCTCATCCTTTGAGTTATCGGTTGAATGTTGGCGGCTTAGATCGGTTAGTTGAGCAGGTGCGATCGCAAATTCTCACCCCAGTTTAAACTTAGTTTAAAAGGTATGTAGTTGGGCTTTAGCCCTCCCTTTAGGGCTAAAGCCCAACTACATACCTAAAAGTTGAGCCAAAACTGTTACACCTGCGTAAGTATTGACTTATTTTGACGCTCTTACCAACATATTACAGCTTTCAACTAAACGGATAAACTCTGCACGATAGCCTTCCTTATCCTCACCTTTCGACTGATTCGCTAGCTTTAAAACTTCATCAAAATTAGCTTCTCCCTTATACTCAGAATCTCTCAACACCATCCCAAAAGCAGCAACAGCAGCCGAAAACCGGAAATTTACAGAAGCATTTTCCAATTTAATACTGCGGTCAATTACTGACTGCTTAATGAGATTAGAAGTTGTTTCGCTAGGTTTTTTATAACGCAACTTTACCTGCATCAATTCATCAGTTTGATAGGCATTCGGTGCTACATTTGTCTGCTGATATTTCAATTCGTCAACCTCTGACAACTTAACATCACTCTCCACACCAACCGGAATAATTTCATAGAGTGCTGTCACCGAATGACCCGCACCTAACTCGCCAGCATCTTTTTTATCGTCATTGAAATCTTGATTTTGCAGCCGCCGATTTTCGTAACCAATTAAGCGATAAGCTTGGACTTTAGCCGGGTTAAATTCCACCTGAATTTTAACATCTTTGGCAATAGTAAATAGAGTTCCACCCATCTGATTGACTAACACTTTCTTCGCTTCCAGCATACTGTCAATGTAAGCATAATTGCCGTTACCTTTATCTGCAAGCTGCTCCATCTTCGCATCTTGTAAATTTCCAGTACCAAACCCCAATACAGTCAGAAAAACACCTTGTTCTCGCTTTTCTTCTATCAAGCGCACCAGTTCAGCATCGCTAGATGTACCTACATTAAAATCACCATCTGTTGCCAAGATGACGCGGTTATTTCCCTGTTTTAATAAGTTTTCATTCGCCATTTTGTAGGCAAGTTCAATACCTGCTCCTCCTGCGGTAGAACCACCTGCTTCTAGCTCTTCAATGGCATTTAATATCTTTTCTTTTTGGTTGCCTGGTGTGGGAGGCAATACTAATCCTGCGGCTCCTGCGTAGACTACAATTGTTACTTTATCTTTGTCTCTCAACTCGTTGACGAGATATTTTAAAGATGCTTTCACCAGTGGCAGCTTATCTGGCGAATTCATTGAACCGGAAACATCGATTAAGAATACGAGATTATTAGGCGGCAAATTTTGTGTAGAAATGCTTTTGCCTTGCAAGCCAATGTGAACTAATTTGTGCTTAGAATTCCAGGGATTTGCGGCGACTTCTGTAGTAATAGAAAAAGGGCGATCTCCTTCTGGCTGCGGGTAGTCATAAGTAAAATAATTAATCAATTCTTCCAGTCGCACAGCATCTTTTGGTGGTAGTGTACCGCTGGTGATAAAACGCCGGATATTGCTGTAAGATGCTGTATCAACATCAATCCCAAATGTTGAGAGAGCGTTGTTGCTGACTCTCTCAAATGGATTTTCATAAATGCGATTGTAGCCTTCGCGATCGTATTCCTGTGCTGAGAAATTTGGGGTTAAACCGAAAGTAGCTTCTCCTAATCTATTAGGTTCGGGGGGAGATACAGGCATGGGAAAAACGCCGCCACTTGGTCTTGTAACCGGGACATTTTGAGTGCGATCGCGACTTAAGGGATAAACAGTAATATTGCCACTGGCAGGAACGCTAGCTCTTGGAACAAAAGGCGTATTTCCCTGCTGTTGACCACTGTTATTAGGAGTAGTAGAAAACCGATCTGCTTCCAATTCAGAAGGACGAGATTCTAAAGCGTCAACTCGACCCCGTAGCGTCGCCAATTCAACAGCAAATTCTTCCTGTAACCGCCGCAAAGTAGTTAAATCTTCCCGGCGAATTGAGTTAGCATTACCCGCAGCTATTAGCTGATTAACCCGATCTAAGCAATTATTTAAACCTGCTGCAAATTCATAGCGAGTCAAAGCTCGCTTGCTAATAGGAGTGCCGTCTGGATTCTTAACAGCACAAGTGTAGCGATCGCCTAAAGATTTTAATGCTTGAAAAGCCCAGCTACTCGGCTCCACTTGAGACAATTCAGAAATATTTGTTTGAGGAATTGTCCCCCTGGTCGGCTCTCGATTAATTTTCTCAGCGTAAGCATCGCTTGTCGCCAACGTCCTCCCTTTAAAACCACTTGAGCAGAAAATCAGAATTGTAGGACTTAATACTAACACCCGCCACAAAAATTTACGCATAAACTTTTACTTCCACTGGTAGGCTTATAATGAGCAAGTATAATATACCACATTTGCGAATAGTTTTGAGATACAATTAGCATATCTCTATCTGCCGCATGATGGCAAGATAATCTCCTGCGCTAAACTGGGAAAGCGTGCTTTTTTTGTAAAACTACTGCTTGAATTTTAATGACCACCTTATCACCCCTCACAGATGGCTCCGAAAACCGCTCCCCCCGCGAAACAGACTGGCGGCTATTTCAGCGGCTAATACCTTACGCTCTTCGCAGCAAACGCCTGCTAGCAGTCTCCATTTTTTTATTAGTACCCCTATCAGTATCGGGAGCAATTCAACCCATAGTAATCGGACAGGCAATCTCGCTAATTCGATCAGAACCTACCTACAAATTTCTGCAAGGAATGCCTTTATCCCAAGGATTAAATTTTCTAGGTGTTTTATTGTTAATAACAATAGCATTGCGCTTGGGATTGCAATCACTTCAAGGGTACTTAGTTACTAAATTAGGTCAGCAAATCACCACTGATATTCGCAATGATTTATTTGACCACGTACTTGCTTTAGCGGTGCGATTTTTTGACAGAACTCCTGTAGGTAAATTGATTACCCGCCTCACCAGCGATGTTGAAGCTTTGGGGGATGTATTTTCAACAGGTGCAATTGGAATTGTCAGCGATTTATTCTCAATTGTAGTGATTGCGATCGCCATGTTTACCTTACAGTGGCAACTCGCATTAATGCTCGTATTGATGATGATCCCAGTCACCGCACTGATTATTTATTTTCAGCAGCGGTATCGAGAAGAAAACTATAAAGCGAGAGAAGAACTTTCAGGACTCAACTCACAACTACAAGAAAATTTGACTGGCATTGGCGTAGTTCAACTATTCCGCCGCGAACAATTCAACTCAGAATTATTTCGTACTACCAATCGGCGCTATATTAATGCAGTTGATAAAACCATCTTTTACGACTCGGCCGTATCTGCTACATTAGAGTGGATTGCATTAGTTGCGATCGCAGCCGTTTTGTGGATGGGCGGCCAAAGTGTTTTGCAAGGTAATCTCTATTTTGGTACACTTTCTGCCTTTATTCTATTTGCTCAGCGCCTCTTCGATCCCTTACGGCAATTCGCAGAAAAATTCACATCCTTACAAGCAGGATTTACCGCCGTTGAACGTATTAACGATATTCTCAATGAACCCATAGAAATTCGCGATCCCGTCAGGAAAGAAAAAGACAATCAACAATTATCAATTACCAATTCTAAAAGTGGTGAAATTAGTTTCGATCGCGTCTGGTTTGCCTACAAACAAGATGAATACGTACTCAAAGACCTAGATTTTACAATTCGCCCTGGTGAAAAAGTAGCCTTAGTAGGCCCGACTGGTGCTGGTAAAAGTTCAATTATTCGCCTCCTATGCCGCCTTTACGAACCCACCAGCGGGCGAATTCTTGTTGACGGCATCGATATTCGAGAGTTACCTCAAGCAGAATTAAGGCGGCACATAGGAGTTATTCTCCAAGATGGATTTCTCTTTGCCGGCGATGTCAAAAGCAATATTAGCCTCGGTGAAACTTACTCAATAGAGGAAATTCAAGCCGCAGCCGACAAGACAAATGTAGCTAGTTTAATTGAACAATTACCCCAAGGTTATAATACCCAATTACGGGAACGGGGAACCAATCTTTCCGGCGGACAAAAACAGTTATTAGCTTTTGCTCGTGCAGCAATTCGCGACCCTGAAATTTTGGTACTAGATGAAGCAACAGCTAGCTTAGATGTTGGCACAGAGTCTTTAATTCAGGAAGCACTAGATCGGATGCTTGTGGGTAGGACAGCGATAATTATTGCCCATAGACTATCGACAATTCGTAATGTTGACCGGATTTTAGTGCTGAAACGAGGGCAATTAGTAGAGTCCGGGAACCATGATGAATTGTTGCAGGCAAATGGGCTGTACGCGAGTTTGTACAAGTTGCAAATGCTAGGCAGTTAGGGTGTTAAGAAACAGGGTTTCTCAAAGGAACCCTGTTTCTAGGAGATTTTAAGTTAAATATCGATTTTGAGGTAAGTGGATGAAACGGAGAAAATTTATTCAGTATGGAGCCATAGGTAGCGCTTCATCCTTAGCAACTTTTAATATAAAAAATCACCCAAATCAAGAACTAATTTCCTCAGAAAAAATGAACAACAAGCAACATTATAAATGGGTTATATTATACTGGATGCCCTATGACAATGACCTGTACCCTTTTGGTTTTCCTATCCTTCAGATGCTTGCCAGAGGTGTACAAAGCGACAATATTCTCGTGGTGGTACAAGCCGATTTTTTGGGTGCAAACAATCTTTCGAGGAGCATTATAACTAAAGGCAAAGTTGAAGTTCAACAGCTAAAGACTGCGAACAGTGCTAGCGAGGAAGTCTTTGCTGAATACCTCAATTGGGCTAATTCACAATTTGTGGCAAATAAGTGGGCGATCGCATTTCTCGGTCACGGCGGCCAGTTAGATAAAATTAGTCCCGATGTGAATACTGGAACTCTACAGCTAGAAACTCAATGGATGAATATTAAAAAGCTGAGTGATGTTATCACCAATTTTAATAGGGAAATCAATAGTCGCGTAGAATTATTCTTTTTTCAAAATTGCAATAAAGGAACAATTGAAGCTCATTATACTTTCCGAGATGCAGCTAACTACACTCTTTCGTCTCAAAAGCTCCTTGGTGCCCCTAATTATTATTATGAATCAACGCTGCAATTTTTGGGACGAAACTTAGAACTTAACGGGGGTCAACTAGCAGAAAAAATCATGAAATTTGAACGAAGCGATATGTACAACAGTTATACAGTTACAAATAATCAATATGTCCGCGAACTTCCCGGAAAGCTTAACCCGCTCATAGATAAAATTACTTCATCTAAGCTCAAACCTATTAACTGGGGAGAGTTAAAGCCCTACAGATACATGGATGAAGATTTTATAGATGTAGTTTTATTAATTCAAGCTATAGCTAAGGAAGCAACTGATATTCAAAATAACTGCGATGATTTTGTGGATTTTTTGAAAAATTTAATGATTTACAAATATCACAAGAATCCAGCTAAAGCTAATAGCGGACTGTCAGGACTGGGTTTACTTTTACCCAGCAATAAGGAGCATTTACAAAAATATCGATATTTGCCAGTATTTTCTGAGTTGAAACTTGTGGAACTTTTCAACACGATTTTGTTTAAAAATTGAACTATATCATTGCGATACAAGCTATCGCTGCTACAAGACTATATATTCATCGATAACTAGGACAAGTATGGCAACTATATCAGATAAATTCATCAACGGAATTAACCTCCGGTTGCTAGTTATTTTATTAGTAATCGCTATTATTATAGGAGTGGGATTTCGCTTCTTTCAAATCGACCACAAATTATACTGGCATGATGAAGTTTATACATCAATACGAGCGGCTGGATTCACCCGTCAAGAAATCGACAATAACTTATTTCAAAACCGCATTATCGCCGCCTCCGAGTTGCAGAATTATCAAAAATTGAAACCGGGAAGTACAGCCGCAGATACAATTCGATCGCTGGTAATTGAAGACCCCCAACATCCTCCATTTTACTTTCTCATGGCTCGTCTGTGGATGCAACAGTTTGGCAGTTCCTTGACAGCATCCCGCACCTTACCAGCACTATTAAGTTTACTAGCATTTCCCCTGATGTACGGCTTGGCTTGGGAACTTTTTTCGTCACATTTAGTGGCGTTATTTGCAACAGCATTCATCGCTTTATCTCCCTTCGATATCTTATTTGCTCAAACAGCAAGACAGTACAGCTTGTTGGCAGTAATAGTCATTGGTAGTAGTTGGTTGCTGTTAAGAGCAATCCGTTTAGAAAATTGGAAATATTGGGGTTATTATTCACTATCGATCGCACTCGGTTTATATACTCACCCTTTCTTTGCTCTCACAATTATTGGACAAGGAGCTTTTCTGATTTCTCAGCGATTATTTATCACTAATTTCAAAAATCAAGGCGCTGTAAATCTTTCTAAATTTTTCTTGGCAGTAATAGCAGCAATACTTCTTTATAGCCCTTGGATATTCGTACTCATAACTAATTTTCAACGAGCATCAGATACAACGGGTTGGACTCAAATATCTCCAGGCTTCCTTTACCTTGTAAAACTTTGGCTACTCAGTTTTACAGCAATATTTGTAGACCTAGACTTTGGCTTTGATAATGTTTGGACTTATCTACTAAGGTTGCCATTTTTTCTACTGATTTTTGCGGCAATTTACAATATCTACCGTCAGACTAACCGTTCAACTACTCTATTTATTATCACATCAATTTTTGTGCCTTTTCTCATACTCGTTTTACCAGATATAATATTAGGTGGTAAGCGGTCTGCTGTCAGCCGCTACTTGGTATCATGTTTTCCGGGAATCCAACTAGCAGTTGGTTACTTCTTAGCAACTAAAATTCAAACTTCACAACGGCTCTGGCGAGTTATTTTAGCTGCCATTTTCACTGCCAGTATAATATCTTGTACTGTTAGTGCTTTTTCAGATACTTGGTGGAGCAAAGATTTGAGCTATTACAATGCAGAAGTTGCCAAAATTATCAATAATAATCAGCTCAAGATAGCCTCTACTAAGTCCCAAATTGTAATTGCTGATAGCGGCGATGATTTCACTAATATGGGCGATTTGATATCCCTAAGCTATTTACTTGATAAAGATGTACAACTACTGCTTTTGAGCGATTCGCCTAACCTTGATTTGCTTAAAGGCTATGCCGATTTCTTCGTATTCCGGCCTTCGGAAAAACTGCACTTAGTTATTGAGCAAAAACAAGGTAAGCTAGAGCCAGTATTGGAATATGCACGACTGTGGAAATTGAAGCTTTAGTGAAAGTACATTTATTAGCTATAATAGATGAGAACTCCAATAATTTATTCACTGAAGAGATGGACTATGATTCAAAAAATCCAAGCTAAAAATATTAACATCCGCGATTTAATCGATAATTTTGGACTTCAGCGAGTTCGGAATCCAGAATTTTTTCGAGAATGGCAAGAAAACTTACCTCAAATAACAGATGCAGAAAAACAAATGCTAGATCGGGTCCAAGAGGGATATTTTAATTTACTTGACTATCCCCCTTTGCTAGAAAATGTGATTAAACTTGCCATAGTCAGTCCTATTTTGTTTATAGCTGGTTTTTTTGCGTCTCCTTTTCACATAAAAGCAGAAAAATCAGTTCAGATTCAGGAGGAAGATGAAGGAATAATCATCGAAGGTAGAATAGATGTTTTAATTTTGAAAGATAACTTTTGGGTGACAGTCATAGAATCCAAACAACTTTCATTCTCGGTTGATGAAGCACTAGCACAACTCTTGGCTTATATGCTAGCAGACCCCAATCCTGAAACTCCTACTTTTGGGTTAATTACTACAGGTGCTAACTTCACTTTTGTCAAGTTACTCAGAGGAGAAATTCCGCAGTATGCTACATCAGCTGAATTCGTAACTCGCAATCCCGGCAATGAATTGTACAGCGTTTTACAAATATTAAAACGCTTAAGTCAATTAACACCCTAGCTAGAAAACGCATTTTAAGTTATCTTCCAAAATGGTGATGTGTAATATCTCAAATTTAAAATCGGTGTGAGCATGACAAATTATTGGATAGCAGCAGCTTGGGGACTAGGTTCTGTACTCTTAGCAGAAGTAGTACGAGACATATACCACGTCCTGGCCCATATTTACCCTCCTTTGTATCGGCTGCACGTATGGCATCACCGCGTTTTTCGACCCAATTTAACCCCCGTTAACGATCGCATTTACCAGCAGGCCCAATGGCGTAACGACGTACCCGAAGCCTTAGTAATGCTGCTATGTGGCTTATTGCTATGGGTTGTAGCCTACATCACGACCCCCAATTTCCACCCCTGGGCCCTCGTCGGTTGTACCTACACATTAGGTTTCTTGGTAAGCGCGATCGCGCGTGGTTATGGCTTCAAAGGTGCAGACGAACTCACCGACTTAACCCACCAACCCGGCGACTTCCTCACCCCACCTTCTAGCTGGTTGGTCAATCGTCCTTACCACTGGCGGCATCATTTCGACAACCAAAACGCTTACTATTGCGGTACAATCACCCTCATAGACAAACTCATGGGTACAGCACTCTCTCTCAAAGGCAAAACGATCGCTGTGACTGGGGCCTCTGGGACACTAGGCCGCCAACTCCTAACGCACCTCCACAAAGCAGGAGCAAAAGTCATCGCCCTCACATCGGGAACACAAACCCTAAGCTTGAATATAGATGGTGAAAATTTTCCTATTAGTACCATAAATTGGCACATAAGTCAAGAGTCAGAATTAGCAGAATTGCTAGAAAAAATTGATATTCTGGTAATCAATCACGGGATCAACGTACAGGGAGACAGAACAAAAGACGCGATCGCCAACTCCTACGAAATCAACACCTTTTCAGCTTTCCGACTAATCGAATTATTCCTCACTACCGTCCGCACAAACGAAGAGATAGCACGTAAAGAAATCTGGGTAAACACCTCAGAAGCTGAAGTCATACCCGCAGTTAGTCCTCTTTACGAACTCAGTAAACGCGCTTTAGGAGACTTAGTAACATTACGCCGTTTAGATGCTCCCTGTGTCATCCGCAAACTAATTTTAGGGCCATTTAAAAGCAATCTCAATCCCATTGGCATCATGTCCGCAGACTGGGTAGCCAAGCAAATAATCAAACAAGCTCAATCAGATACTCGCAACATCATCGTTACAATTAATCCCCTGACATTTATCGCTTTTCCCATCAAAGAATTCTTTGTTTCTATCTACTTCCAAATCTTTAGCCGCCAGAGTTTATCAGTGAAAGAAGTAGAAATAGAACCATCTAGCGTTGAAGCGAAAACCAAATAAACCATCAAGCAACCGCCTTGGCGGTTAGGGGCTAGGGGCTAGGGGCTAGGGGCTAGGGAAAGAAGGGAAAGAAGGGAATAGAATCAGCGAGTTTGGTGGAACTCAGAACGTCCTAACTGCCAAGAAGGTTGCTATAGTTGATTGTTAGCTGTCCACCAGATGAAAATATCCTCGGCGCAGAGCATAGAACAGTCGTTGAATTGCTATTTTCTCTTCTTTGTCTAGGGAATTATTGGACAAAGCAGATTCTAGTGTCAATTTATCTGTATGAGTTAGTTGGCCGGTACAAGAAACCTGAGCATATAACTCAAGGATTTGATTGGGAAAAAGATGTGTGTTATTCATCATTGCCGTACATTCGTTAAATTCATATATAAATCAATAGTATTGGATTTAATACCTGAGCTGTATCATCCATTAGGATGATTTTTATTTTTGGGATGTCTCAATAGGAAATTAATCGCCAACACACCTGTTTTTTAGGGGATTGCGGCGATCCCCGTCACGTCACCTTGTGATTTTTCTCACTTTATAAGTAGGAGGAATCACTTATAAGTAGGAGGCATAGGGCATTTGCTAGAAGACAGAAAGAGAAAGACTTAGGGCACTAGCTTTTCTGGAATAGGTATTTTAACTCTAATTATGCACCTTAACTTAACTCCAGTATTGGTTCCTCTTCATGGGCAAGCAAGCTGTTTGCTGCCTCTAACATATTCTCTGCTATCTCTTTGAGGTCTTCCCGACTGTCAAGATAAGTTTTTAGTGCTTCCAAGGGGTCAATGCTGTTGCTAGAATCCAGCTCTGGCAAGCGAGGTCTAGCGAGTTGACTGACTAATTCTGGTTGAATGGTGTAGCTGTGAGCTTCGCGAAGGGCGCTGTGCAACTCTGCATTTTCGATACTGTTTAATTGATCCGATCGCAACTGGTAAATTAACCGCACTACCGCGTCTTTAATCTGCTTTTTCTCAATTGCTTTGAGTATTTCTACTTGAGGATTTTCTGCTTGGGACACATCAATTTTAATGGTGCAAAAATCCCGTACTGGCAAAGGGCAAAATTCCCAAGTGGCTTTTCCCCGTTCTAGTTCAACCAGAACAAAACCTTTGTCTTCTTTTTCTTCGCTAAAATCAACTCGTTCTATGCTACCGGGATAGATCACGGGAGGGTCGTTAGATTTGTTAAGATTCTGATGTTTGTGGACGTGACCGAGGGCTACATAGTCGAAACAGGGACGAGTCAGCATTGACAGGGGAATGTTAAAGCCTTTACCAACGGCTAAAAAACGTTCAGCGCCGAGATTGGCTCGATCTGCCATCAAGTGAGCGAGTAATATGGTTGGTACTTCTGAGTCGAGGCGGCGGATTTCGCCTTCGATCGCAACTTTAAGGCGATCGGCAAGTAATTTGTTAACATCATCGAGGGAAAAGCCTTCGGTTTCCGATCGCGCCATCAAGGTAGAACGGGTAAGCCAGGGAAGGGTGATAACTTGTACTGGGCCGTTGCGAGTTTCGATGCGATGGAGTTCTAGGCGATCGCCTACAATAAATCCTGGCACTCCCAAAGTGCGGTAAATTCCTAAACTCGCGCCTCCCTGTCCTTGGGAATGTTGGTCGTGATTTCCTACTAGCAATACTGTCGGAATTTGAGCCTCTACTAAGCGACTAAATTGGCGGGCAAAAGCTTCTTTTACAAATGGCGGCGGCGTAGCATCAGGGAAAGCATCTCCGCCAAATATAACCAAATCAACTGGTTCAGAAATTGCCCTATCCATACACCGGCCTAGAGTTCTAGTAAAATCTTCCAGCCGAGTATTTAAACCCGTTTCTGGATTAGTTTTTCCATGAGACAACCCGCTTCCCATGTGGATGTCTGAGACGTGAAGAATTTTAATCATTATTTCGTTCTCCTGTAATTGTTAGTAGTATAGAACTGTAACGCCGCCATCTTGGCGGT
>NZ_JARFTR010000102.1 GCF_029167235.1 Kamptonema sp. UHCC 0994
TAATTGGTAATTGGTAATTGGTAATTGGTAATTGGTAATTGGTAATTGGTAATTGGTAATTGGTAATTGGTAATTGGTAATTGGTAATTGGTAATTGGTAATTGGTAATTGGTAATTGGTAATTGTTCCCCCTCTTTCCCTAGCCCCTAGCCCCTAGCCCCTAGCCCCTTCTTCCCTAGCTATAACAGTTTAAAGTAAAAAGTTGCTCCTCGATCGGGTGTACTTTGAGCCCAAATCGTGCCACCGTGACGGTGAATTATTCGCTGAGCGATCGCTAAACCAATGCCTGTCCCTTCAAAGCCTTCTTGAGAGTGGAGTCGCTGGAACGTTCCAAACAGTTGACTTGCATATTTCATATCAAATCCGACACCATTATCCTTGACAAAAATAGTTCCGTCTGATAGAGAACTAACAGTAATTATAGCAGGATTGCGATCGCGGCTGAATTTGATAGCATTAGCGATGAGGTTGGCAAATACCTGTTGTAATAAAGTTTCATCTGCGATCGCTCTCGGCATCTCTTTAACTTCAAATTCTATCACCCGATCTTCATCCGTAGCTATTTGGAATAAAGCCAAATTAAAAGCATTTTCAGCCAACAGCCTGAGATTAACAGGAATTTTCCTTAACTCTCGCCTTCCCAAGCGCGATAGAGTCAGCATTCCGTCAATCAAAAGCCCCATTTTATAGCTGCTATTGTGAATTAAGTCCAAATAGCGAACTGTCTTATGATCGCTGAGAGCACCAGTCAGTTCTAGCTGTCTTCTCAAAGCAGCTTCAAAACCTGAAATATGACGTAAAGGAGCGCGAAGATCGTGAGAAACTGAGTAAGAAAACGATTCTAATTCCTTATTGGCAATTTCTAATTCCTGAGTACGTTTTGATAAAGCTTGTTTTGTCTCAATTAATTCAGTAATATCGCGAGAAGTACCGATTAAACCGTAAACTTCACCATTAGGCTTCTTCAGCGGAATTTTAAAAGTATCGAAGTGGATAGTGCCGATAGGTAAAGTAATAGTTTCCTGCAAATGCAGCGTCTCTCTAGATTCAAACACTTGCCGATTTTGCCGAGCAAATTGTGATGATATTTCTGGCGGAAAGCACTCAAAAATAGTTTTTCCCTGCATCTGATGTCGATTTTCAAAACCGCTAGCCTTAGCAATGGTGTTATTAACAAAAAGTAGCTGCATATTTTCGCGCTCGACGACAAAAATGTAGTCGGGTAAAGCGTTAAGGAAAGTTTCTAATTCAACGGTACGCTGGGCAACTTGAGCTTCTAAAGTTTCGTTAAGTTCTTTAAGTTCTGCTTCTTGTCGTTTGCGATCGCTAATATCCGTAGTAGTGCAAGTAATACCAACTACGAGACCATTCGAGTCGCGCAGAGGTTCTACAGTTAGGTCATAAAAATAAGTTTTATCTGCGACTATCATCTGAACTTCTTCTCGCGTTCCAACACCAGTTTCAAGCACTCTGCGCTTAATTTTTGTTAAATCTTCAGCATCTACATGACTAATCAAATCGCTATCTTTCTTGCCTATAATCGAATCTGGACAAACTCCTAAAGCTGGATTATAAATCCAAGTGTAACGGAGTTCTAAGTCTTGATTAAAAACTACAATGGGGGAATTTTTAAGGGCCAATTGAAAGCGTGCTTCGCTCTGCCGCAGTTGTTCTTCTACTTGCTTAAGTGCAGTAATATCGCGGACAATTGCTAAAACTGATTCTACAGAATTGTCTTTAGCCAATTCCGGCACTGCTCGGCAGTCATAATATCTTTTACCTTTGGGAGTAGAGAACTGGAATTGAATAGTTTGTTGTTGACCTGTGAGGAAAACTTTTTGCAAAGTTTCATCCCACAAATTACAAATGTTGTCTGGCATACCGAGTTCTCGGTTGGTTTTACCAATGAAGGCAGAAGCTGGCATTCCAGATGTCAATTCAACTGCTTGGTTGACGTAAACGTGGCGCAATTGTTTGTCAAATCGCGCTGTAATGTCAGGGGAATTTTCAAGCAGTGTAGTGAATTCTTGCTTGTGCTGGTGCAGTTTTTCTTCTATTTGCTTGCGGTCGGTTATATCTCTGGCGAAGGAGAGAATAGAGGTTACTTTTCCATCTTCATCAAACAAAACAGAGTTGTACCATTCGCAGTAAATTACGGAGCCATCTTTGGTATAGTTACGGTTATAGTTAATGTTATGTTGTTCGCGACCTTGAAGTAAACGATCGCATAAATTGTTGACGACTTCAAAATCTTCGTCAAAGATAAACCGCAATTGATGCCAGTCTTGACCAATGATTTCTTCTGCTGTCCACCCAAAGATTGTTTCTGCTTGAGATGACCAGCGCTTTAAACTTTGGCGATCCCATTCTAAAACGGCTAGGGGTAGATTTTCTAGATGAATTTCTAATTGCGAATCAGCATATTTTAATAGTGATTCTACTCGCTGACGTTGGTTCTTAAATGAGGCTAAGCTATTGCTGATTTCCTTTGCTGCTGCTTCCTGATATTTTGCGAGTTCTGCAATCGTTTTTTCAAGCTGATCTTCTAATTTATCGCAAGCCTGTTTTAATGCCGATTCCGCCTGTTGTAATTCTACGGTATCGCTGTGCAAAAGCTCACTTTTTTCACCGGAAATTTCACACATATTTAAGGAAGGGGCTAGGGGCTAGGGGCTAGGGGCTAGGGAAGAAGGAAGAAGGGGAGATTGGGATAATTTTTCCTCAATTAGCAATTAGCCATTAGCCATTAGCCATTAGCCATTAGCAATTCTTAATTTTTTATTCCTAAATTTTAGGGCCCTGTCGCTATTGACAAGACCCGTAGGATGCGATGGATATCGCAAATTCGCCAGTGGCGAAGTTTAAATTTTTTAACAAGTGAGATAATTTTGCGAGTGTCAACACTCAACAACTAGGGTTTACAATTCCCACAGCTTTACTTTTAGGTTTCCAGCATAGTAACGTCTTCCTAGACTCTGGTTTGGCTTTACTCTTCTATTTAAGCGAGCGTTGCCACTACTGTCTATGCTTGGTTAATTTCGGCTGTTACTGGCATCTAGACCGGAGACACCTCGCCTAAAATACCGTTGAGCTATTTTTGCCTCCTTTGTGCCTCGTTGTCCCGGTGTCTATATGTTAAGTTAGCATTACTTTCTGGAATATGCAAGTCGAATTGATGAAAATTAACAGTTCTTTACATAACTCATTCTAACAATATAAATGTCAAAATAGATGTAAGTTCTACTAATGTTACATCTTTACATAGTTTATCCTTTCTGTCATGCCTTCCTCTCCTCAATTTCTGTCTGGTAGCGAAATTCGGCAAAAATTCCTTGACTTTTATGCCCAGCGGGGACATAAAATCTTGCCGAGTGCGTCTCTAGTGCCCGAAGATCCAACTGTATTGCTAACGATCGCGGGAATGTTGCCATTTAAGCCAATTTTTTTGGGACAGCGATCGCCACAGTCTCCCCGCGCAACAACATCCCAAAAGTGTATCCGTACTAACGATATCGAAAACGTCGGTCGCACGGCCAGACATCATACTTTTTTCGAGATGTTAGGAAATTTTAGTTTTGGAGACTATTTCAAGAAACAAGCGATCGCTTGGGCCTGGGAATTATGCACCGAAGTCTTCGGTTTACCTCCAGAAAATTTAGTTATCAGCGTATTTCGGGAAGATGACGAAGCATTTGACCTCTGGGCAAAAGAAATAGGTATTCCTCCTCAACGCATTCAGCGTATGGGAGAAGATGACAATTTCTGGGTATCTGGCCCAACGGGCCCCTGCGGCCCTTGTTCGGAAATTTACTATGATTTTCACCCAGAAAAAGGTGACAATATTGACCTCGAAGATGATACCAGATTTATCGAAATCTACAACCTGGTATTCATGCAGTATAACAGAGATGCCACAGGCAATCTAACTCCTCTGCAAAATCAAAATATTGACACCGGAATGGGACTGGAACGGATGGCGCAAGTGCTCCAAAAAGTACCCAACAATTACGAAACCGACCTAATTTTTCCAATTGTCAAAACTGCTGCTGAAATAGCAGGAATTGACTACACTCAAGCTGACGAAAAAACGAAAATTTCTCTGAAAGTAATTGGCGACCATATTCGCGCAGTAGTTAATATGATTGCTGACGAAATCCGGGCTTCTAATATTGGTCGTGGTTATGTGTTGCGGCGCTTAATTCGGCGTGCAGTACGTCACGGTCGGTTAATTGGAATTGAAGGTGGATTTATCACCAAAGTTGCAGAAACTGCGATCGCACTTTGCGAAGATGCCTATCCAAATGTTAGACAGCGATCGGCAGCGATTCAGACTGAATTAGAAAGAGAAGAAACTAACTTCCTCAGAACTTTGGAACGTGGCGAAAAACTCCTAGAAGAAATCATCGATCGGTTGCAGCAGCAAGGTAAAAATCAAATTGACGGGCAAGATGCTTTTACTCTTTACGATACTTACGGCTTCCCCTTAGAATTAACTCAGGAGATTGCAGAAGAACAGAGTCTTAATGTTGATGTTGAAGGCTTCAATCGGGCAATGGAGGAGCAAAAAAATCGCGGTAAAGAAGCTCACGAAACTATCGATCTAACTGTACAAGGTTCTCTAGATAAGTTAGCTGAAAATATTCACGCAACTGAGTTTGTTGGTTATAACCAATTATCTAGTAATGCTCAAGTTGAAGTTATCTTAGTGAATGGAAAATCTGTTGAGGAAGCTAGCGAAGGAAGCGAAATACAAGTTATTTTGAACCAAACACCTTTTTATGCGGAATCAGGCGGACAAATTGGCGATCGCGGTTATTTATCTGGCGATTCAATTTTGGTAAAAATTGAAGATGTTAAGAAAGAATCAGATTTCTTTGTACATTTTGGTCGCATCGAACGTGGTACGCTGAGGGTTGGTGATAGTGTGACTGAAAAAGTTGATAATAGCCGCCGCCGCCGCGTTCAAGCTAACCATAGTGCAACTCACTTGTTGCAAGCAGCTTTGAAGCAAATTGTTGATAGTTCTATTTCTCAAGCAGGTTCCCTAGTAGATTTCGATCGCCTGCGTTTTGACTTCAATTGTCCCCGTGCTATAACTTCAGAAGAGTTGCAAAGAATTGAAGACCAGATTAATAGTTGGATTGCTGAAGCTCACCTGGCTGAAATTGCTCAAATGCCGATTGCAGAAGCTAAGAAAAAAGGTGCAGTTGCCATGTTTGGGGAAAAGTACGGTGATGTAGTGCGGGTGATTGATTTTCCTGGTGTTTCGATGGAATTATGCGGGGGAACTCACGTTAGCAATACGGCAGAAATTGGGTTGTTTAAGATAGTATCGGAAACGGGTATATCCTCTGGTATTCGCCGCATTGAGGCGGTATCAGGACAAGCTGTTTTAGACTATCTGAACGTGCGAGATAAGGTTGTTAGGGATTTAGGCGATCGCTTTAAAGCTAAACCTGAAGAATTGCCGAACCGCATCGCAAATTTACAGAATGAATTGAAAGCCAATCAGAAAGAATTGGAGGCGTTAAAAGCTGAACTGGCGATTGCTAAATCTGACCAATTATTGAGCAGTGCTGAGTCAATTGGCGAGTTCAAAATCATTATTGCTGAATTAGGAAATGTCGATACAGAAGCACTAAAAACTGCCGCTGAAAGATTGCAGCAAAAATTAGGTAATGCTGCTGTAGTTTTGGCCTCTGTTCCCGAACCAGATAAGGTGAGTTTAGTAGCAGCTTTTAGTGCTGATGTCAATAAAAAAGGTTTGCAAGCTGGCAAGTTTATCGGGCAAATTGCTAAAATTTGCGTCGGCGGCGGCGGCGGGCGACCTAATTTGGCTCAAGCTGGAGGGCGGGATGCAAGTAAGCTGAAAGAAGCTTTAGAAAGCGCTCGCAATTTATTAGTTGAAGGTTTGAAGTAGCCTTTTCTGGTGGGCATTGCCCACCAGAAAAATATAAAATATAAACATAAATGGGATCGAAGAATTTTGCGATCCGAAAAAAGCTAATAAATAAGCTTTTAGGCATTTAATTCTAATAAAGTTGAACTTCATATTAAATTGATGTTACAAAAAGATTAGATAATGATGAAATCTCTGGTACTCAGGGTACTTGTAGCAATTCCCTCAACAACTGCAAGCACTTCGCCAGTCTTGGCAACAGTAATTAATGGCCCATTATTTCCAGGAATGATTTTGAGTTGTGAGAAGGTTAAACCCCCACTTAAAACAATTATATCTTCACTATCTTTAAAATCAACGATAGTATCAATTCCGGCAAATGGCGCTAACACAAACCTATCTTGTCCGCCGCCACCAATGATGATATCATTGCCTGCATCGCCACTAATAAAATCAGCTCCTTCACCACCATTGATAGTATCAATTCCTCTGCCACCATAAATAAAATCGCTGCCATTTCCACCGCTGATTGTATCATTACCTTGATTGCCTATAAGGGTGTCATTCCCGCCGCTACCAATCAAAGTATCGTCGCCACCACCTGCACTGGCAGAATTGTTCAGATTGTCCCCAACTAAATAATTAGCTTGAGACGGAGCGAGGGCGACTTGAATCTGTTGTAATAATCCCGAAAATGAAAAATCACCAGTTGTTCTCAATCTCTCTGCATTTTCTCTGGTTTTTAGTGCCTCTGATAAGTCTGGCTGGATAAAAGAAAGGGCATTTTGAAATTCTGTAAAATCTGAGTCATTGGTGTAGGTGAAACTAGGAATAATTAATTGGTCGGTAGAAACTTGCCTCTGGGAAAAACCCGCAGGTGGATTGGTTAAAAGGTTCTCGGTTTTATTTTTATTCAGAACAATTAATGGTCTAATATTGGGGTCGTTAAAATTTTGGATAAAAACTCTACCTGTCAGGTATGATTGCCCAAAAAGACTAACAATATCTCCGCTAACAATGTAGTGGTTGACTGTTTTATTAGTACCTCTTAAATTGCTCCTAAAATTATTTGCTGTCAAGGTTGATACACCAGGAGAGTTGAAGGTAAATATATTATTACCGATCGCGGAGGTAAATTCAGCCGCAGCAATTTGAGCTAAAGCACCTCCCATTGCGTGACCTATAACGTCAGCCCGTAAGCCTTTAGGATTTTTAAAAGTATCTTCAGCTATTTGTGTCAACCACCCTCTTAAAGCTTCTCTATTATTATCAATTTGTAGGTAGCCAACTCCGCGAGGATCGGAAAATGCGGCATCGTCTTCCATAAAGTCTGTGCCGCGAAATATCAAAACTGGGGATGTATCGGGGTCAGTTGAAGCAAGTCCGATCGCATGAAGACCAGTTTCTAAATCGTCGAATATTTGATCTATATAATAGCGGTTAGTTTCTAGAAAACTTTTAACTTGTTCTTCAAACTCAGGTTTATCATCCTGATACGCTATGATTTTGGCCAGAGCTTCGTAAAGGGATGGTTCCGCACTCATGTTTTTGGGCTCAGTGCTTAAGAAAAACTATGCTGTTGCGTTTCATGGCTAAGAGCGCTGAAGCGCAACAACATAAGAAATCAAGTAGTTATTAGTTGTTATTTCTTAGTTTACACCAAAGTAAGGAAATCTGCACTACCGATCGCCAAGTTATTTATAGTGTTGAGTCTGGTTTTGCTTCTGAGTCTTACTTAATGAGGGTGTTCTGAAGAAGTTTATGGGAATGGTGAAATACCTGGAAAACCAACTTGACAGGCTTACACTTTGCTCATAATCTTAAAAAGATTGATATACTAGACTGTTAAGATTGTTTGCAAAATACCAAATAATCTATTATTATCTTCAAAACACGATCTTCACGATCGCGAGTAAAAACCTACAAATTCTGTATATATGGCTTTCCTTCGTCAGTACGTCGCTCCGTTAGTCGCAGTTATCATATTTTTTGTAGCTCTCGCCGCAGTTAGTGCTCGGATTTTTTTGCCAGATGATATGGCCGCACCGGCTCCTATTGAAGAAGTCAGTCCTCAAAATCAGCACGCTCAAACACCGACATTAAATGTAGTGAGAAGTGGCGAATTGAGTGCGATCGCGAATTAATCCCTATGGTATCTGTTGAGTTAATATCTGGTTATCAATTGCGTATCGGTTCGGGACTAGATCGTGCAAAATTGGTAAAGTTTATGCACAAAACTTACCATGAACTTTACCCCGATCGAGAATTAGGTCATTTAGCTTTAACAGTTGAACAGTATTTTTCTAACAAAACTCCTCTGTGGTGGGTGGAATGGGAGCTCTTGAGCGGGGGAGCTCTTGAGCAGGGGAGCGGGGGAGCGGAGGAAGTTAAATCGAACCCAGTCTCCCAGTCTCCCAAAATAGGCTGTCTGTGGTTAGGAAATGCGATCGATCAGGTGAGTGGCGATCGCTACTCTCATATTTTTCTGCTATATGTAGATCCAGAACACCGACAACGGGGCATAGGTTCGGCTTTAGTTAAGCAAGCTGAGAATTGGGCTAGAGAAAGAGGCGATCGGCAAATTGGTTTACAAGTCTTTCTTGCTAATAAACCTGCCCTTAATCTTTATCAAAAACTCGGTTATCAAACCCACTCTTTGTCAATGCTAAAATCACTAGATTAGCCATTAGCCATTAGCCATTAGCAATTACCAATTACCCATTAGCATCTTGATGGCGCGGAATCTCATAACTGAAAAAATCATAAGCCATTTTCGTATTCGGAAAAATCGCCCGTGCTTCCTTCAACAAATCATCCAAAATAATCGAATTACCCGGAGCATAACGGGGACTAAAATGCGTCATAATTAACTGTTTAACGCCTGCACCTAAAGCAACTTGAGCCGCCATCGTCGAAGTCGAATGCAACCTATCAAAAGCCATTTGTGCATCTTGATGGGAAAAAGTGGCTTCGTGAACTAAAACATCAGCATCCCGTGCCAATTCTACGGCTTCCTCGCAATAAACAGTATCAGTACAATATACAAAAGTCCGCCCTTTTTGCGCCGGGCCGCAGAAATCAGCGCCGTTAAATTTTCTTCCATCTGGCAAAGTAATAGTCTTTCCGTCTTTTAACTTACCGTACAGCGGCCCGAAGGGAATTTCTAAAGCTTTCGCCTTTTCTACATCAAAATGTCCCTGCCGATCTTTTTCCGTAACTCGGTAGCCAAAAGCAGTAACGCGGTGCTTCAAATAGCCGCAACTAACAATATATTCTGGATCTTCAAAAATCACCCCTGGATGATTTTTGTGAACCTTCATCGGGTAAGAAAAATGAGTTTGAGAATAGCGAACGCAAGCTTGTAAATATTCCTCTAATCCTGACGGGCCATAAAGGTCAATTCGTTTAACATTACCCGCTAAACCACAGCTTGCCAATAAACCCATTAAGCCGAAAATATGGTCGCCGTGTAGATGAGTGATAAAAATTCGACTGAGTTGGCTAACCTTGAGATCCGAACGGAGAAACTGGTGCTGAGTTCCTTCGCCACAGTCAAATAGCCAAAGTTCCGCCCGCTGGGGCAGGCGGAGAGCGATACTAGAAACATTGCGCGATCGCGTCGGTACGCCAGAGCTAGTTCCAAGAAAAGTAATCTGCAAAACTTAAATTACCTCAATCAAATTACACAAAATATGTTAAATATATCCAGAGTGCAGTTAGTACCCTTGCCTCAATTCTACTAACTTCCTTCCTAATTGTTCCTTCGTGCTTCTTCCTTTTGACATGAAATCAGGACTCTTCTTGACTCCCTTCGTTTTAGCAGTAGGAAAACGCCACTGGTGGGTAGCGCTGCTGTTGTGGCTGGCAACGATCGCCCCAGCACAAGCATCGCTAATCTTGCGCGTCGCCGTTTCCGAGGCGGCGAGTCAGGTGAAAATTGGCAGTTCCACCAAAGCTCTAGTCCGTGATGCTAGCGGTCAAACCTTGGGAGAATTACCTGCTATGAACGGGTTTGCGGCCCAACCTAAGTCTGGGAAAGTCGCGCTATCTCGATGGGCGGCGGGTCAAATGTGGATCGAACCGACGGGGAACGGGTATGTTTGGATTGGCGATCGCTGGTATCGCGGACGCACGCTACTGATTCCTCAAAAGGGAGGCTTGACTGCCGTTAACTACGTCGATCTCGAACAGTATCTCTACAGCGTCCTCGGTGCGGAAATGAGCGGCAATTGGCCTCAAGAGGCCTTGAAAGCCCAAGCCGTTGCCGCGCGTTCCTACGCCCTCAATAAGCGCTCAGAAAGCCAAACTGACATTTACGATTTAGAAGACACCCAAGCATCCCAGGTTTATAAAGGTTTAGAAACTGAATCTTCCGGCACTTATGCCGCAGTTGATGCCACTGCTGGTCAAGTTTTGACCTACGGCGGCCAAATTATTTTAGCTGTATTCCACTCCTCCTCTGGCGGCCACACCGAGAACGTCGAAGACGTTTGGACGCAACCATTGCCTTACCTGCGGGGAGTTCCCGACTTTGACCAAGGAGCACCCGTTTACGAGTGGACGCAAACTTTTTCTCGCTCTGAATTGAGTGCCAAGATTTCTGGAGTTGGTAATATTGTCTCCATCATGCCCCAGCGAACCACTGCTTTTGGCAGCATTATTACTATGAAAGTAGTAGGGGATAAGGGGTCAAAAGTAGTCAGCGGCGCAACTTTACGGGAAACATTGGGATTAAGAAGTACCCGTTTTACAGTCACTCCCCAGTATGGCAGTGTAGCAGCCACGACCAAATCAGAACAGCCCCCAACTGCTTTTCAAGTTAAGGGTAAAGGTTTCGGTCATGCAGTGGGAATGAGTCAATGGGGGGCGCACAATATGGCGCAAAAGGGATATAATTACCAGCAAATTTTGTTGCACTATTACCAAGGTGCTACTCTAGCTAGAATTGAAGTGAAGTAACAGTTAACGGTTAACTGTTAACTGTTAATGGTTAACCGTTAACTAATTAAGGATACCATGCAAAAGTGGGAGTATCTATTTCTGGAAGCAAGTCCTTATCCGTTTGGGGATAGGTTGATTAACTTGTATGTCAATGGTCAAGAGTTGCGAGATTGGAAAGAAGGTTCGCTACATCTATTTGTAAATCAATTGGGAGACGAGGGTTGGGAACTCGTCGATCTACACCACGATCCAAAATATGACCATAATTATTTGATTTTTAAGCGGCCTAAAGTTGTGAAGAAAACTAGCAGGGCAAAACCTTCTAGTAAAGCGAAAGATTCCTAAAATTGCTAACAGTTAACTGTAAGAATGTAGGTTGAGGTGCGAACGAACCAAAACCCAACTCTCTAAATTTACAGGAGTCAGGAATCACCATCAATTCTTCTAAAACATTATTCCCATGCGGTCAGAAAACCATCAAAAAGCTTTACTCCAAAAGCAATCCCACAGAAAAACATCAAGGGATTTGAAACTTGTACCCAATTGGTTGCAGCGATCGATCGGTAGGGCTCCGATTCGATGGAAAATTAGTCTGGGTTATATAGTGGTGCTTAGTATTGCTGTTTTGGGAACGACTACTGGACAGCTAGTTGGAAACTTCTCTACCAGAAAAGCCTGGGATAAACTCAACATTGAACAAGACGAGACACAGCTTTTAAGCGAACTGAAAATTGCTGTAGTCGAAACTCAATCCCATCAACAAAAGCTAGTAATTCTGATGGCATATCCAGAATTATTTAACGAGGAAAAGAAGGAATACTTCAATCACAAAACACAAATTAATCATCTTTTTTCGCATTTAAAAATTTTCGTAGAGCAGAATTTCAACAAAGACGACACAGGACTGGTAGATTTGAATCAATTTTTGCAGACTTATGATGCAACTCAAACAGCCTATAGTCAACAACTAGATCGACTGCTACAAGGAATTGATCCGAAACGCTTGTCACCAGAAAAAGTTACAGCCTCACAGCAGTTACTTTGGAAATTTACCAAAAGCCAGTCGGCGATACAGTTTAACCAACTTTCAGAAGATTTAACTAAACTTGTTAAGCTTGCCGAGGAAGGACAGGATCGAGCAGAAATTGGTATGGAGCAAGCGCGGGAAATTCTTAAGCAAATAAGCGCTGCCAGTTTGTTACTTTCGGTAATTTGCGCCACTATTTTTGCATTATATATCAGTCGGATGATTTCTAAACCTATAGAAGCATTGACTCAAATCGCTGAAGAAGCAACTAAGGAATCTAATTTTAGTCTCCAAGCTGCTGTTACTACTGAAGATGAAGTAGGAGGATTAACGATTTCTTTCAATAGTCTAATTCAATCGGTAAAAGAGCATATAGAAGCACTAGAAATCTCCAATCAAAACTTGGAAAAGCGCGTCGAAGAAAGGACTGAAGAACTTACAGAGAAAAATCAGGAATTGCAGTCAGCTTATAATCAACTCGCAGAGGTATTACATAATCTTCAGCAGACTCAAGCCCAGCTAATTCAAGCTGAAAAAATGTCTAGTTTAGGTCAAATGGTAGCAGGTATTGCTCACGAAATTAATAATCCGGTCAGTTTTATTTACAGCAATCTAGAACACGCTAGTAACTACGCTCAGGAGTTACTACGATTAGTGGAATTGTACCAAAATCAGTACCCTAATCCTAGCGGTGCTATTCAAGCTAAAACTGAGGCAATTGACCTGGATTTTCTAGCGGAAGATTTTTCTAAACTTATACATTCGATGAAAAATGGCGCTGACAGAATTCGACAAATTGTTCTGTCTTTGCGTAACTTTTCTAGGTTGGATGAATCGCAGCTAAAATTTGCCAATATTCACGAAGGAATTGACAGTACCTTGGTAATTGTCAATCAGCGGTTGGAGCCAAGGATTACAGTGATTAAAGAATATGGAGATTTGCCTTTAGTAAAGTGTTATCCTGCGCTCCTGAATCAGGTGTTTATGAATATAATCGAAAATGCGATCGCGGCGATTGAAGAACGAAAATGTAATAGTCAAGACTCAAGCTATGCGACTCCGCAACCTACCATCTGGATTTATACGGAAATAATAGATAGCGAGCTGGTGAGAATACGAATTAAAGATAACGGTAAGGGGATATCGCCAGAGTTAAAAGATAAAATATTTGACCCTTTTTTTACAACGAAAGATGTAGGCAAAGGAACAGGTTTAGGACTAACTGTTTGTTATCAAGCGATTGAAAAGCATAAGGGTAATATCGAGGTTTTTTCGGAACTGGGAGAGGGAACGGAGTTTTGGATAACGCTGCCAATTAAACCGTCTAATAGTTAACGGTTAACTGTTAACCGTTAACTGTTAACCGTTAACTATCTGATTGATTTAATCGCCGCTGCCATTCTGCATCTAATTTCGCTGATTGTTCTGACTCCTGTTCGATCAAATTAGTCTCAGTTGTGTAAGCCAAATTCTGACCAGAAATCACATTTTCGGCGGCAAACTGACGGGCATAATTAAGCTTCTGCTTTAAAGTAGAATTGGGTTTATTCAAAATAGCCGCCCGTTGTTGCCGCTCTTGATTTCGAGCTTCTATTTGGCTATTTCGCCATTTAATCCAGAAGTAGCGAATTAAAGGTATTGTTAAAAAAGCCGCGCCATAGACTAGCAGAATTGGGTAAATAGCTTGGACAAAGATAATCAATCCACCTAGCTTAGCAACTATAGGGCTACTAGCTAATAGCTGGCCTAAAATTAATGCACCGCCTAAATTCGCTATTCCTAACCCTGATGCCAGCAGAATTTGACCAGAACTAGCTTCACTGAATCGCCAGAGTAATTCTCGCAAATATGATGCCACTGGTTGAGGATGATTCTGAGCTGCTGTAGTTTGTAATTCTGGGAAGTGATAGACTATTTCCCCTTCGGGACTGACCTCTGGGCGACCGTCAAATCGAGCCAAAGCAGGCAACATATATTCTTCATATTCTACAGCATATCCTTTACCAAATTGGTCAAGATAAGGTGCAATTTGTTCAGCAGCAATTGCCCCTTGGTTGTTGCGAATCACAGTTGCGATCGCCTGCCAGCGATGTTCATCTAAGTTATAATTAGGATTGCCGTCTCCAAAGATAAAAGAGAAAACAGATTCCAGAAAATTCATCTGGTTTTCTTCTCCCGCAGCTTGGCGTGTCCGGCGATAATAAGGGTCTGAATTCCAGTAAAAGAACCACAACCAATCATTAGACCAAAAATAAGGCATAGCTCCAAATCCGCCGCCTTCTCTGTCACCAGAATTATTGTTATCACTGGAGTTGAGGGCGCTGAGGAGGAGCGTAATAGAAACAAAAATTAGAATCAGGGAAGCGATCAATAATAAACCAAAAGAAATGCGAATTAAATAAAATAAAATCCGCCAAACTTTTTGCCACCATTCCTGTACCTGTAACCGGAAAAATTTGTTGCGTAAAATATCGCGAAAATTTTGGGGGAAAGAGTAAGCAATTTCCCCTGATTCTGCAACTTGTAAATTGCCGCCAGCATCCGAGGCAAGGGCTAATAGTTCTCTTCGAGCGAAATTGACATCTAATCCAGCTTTGGCCGCTACGTCGCCAACGGTAACGCGGTAGCCCAGTTGCTCGACGGCTTGCATAATGTTGGGATTCGGAGCCATGCGTTTCTCTCTATAAAAGTTTCGGGATAATTTCATTATAAAATTATTAGTTGAAATAATCAGGGCAGCCGAGGTAGAACCAACCGAAATGACACGACAGCCTCACGACCAATTTGCCAAACAATATTTAGAAGAGCTCCTCACACCATTCGGAACCGTAGAGATCAGTCGCGAAGTACCCGGAGAAGTCCGTCAAATCGATCTCTGGTTTGCCCCCGCCCCCGATCGCGCTGCCGATCGCCAAAGGTTAGGATTACTAGGTCAACTTACCTTAAATCCTTGCCTGCTCGAACCTTTCCGCAATCAACCCAGCAAAACAGAAATACGCAACTGCATCCTCAAGCTATTTTCCCTGCAAGCTCAATTGCAGAGGCGATCGCGACGGGAAGACGATGCCCTACCGGAAACAGAACTTCCGCACTTGTGGATTTTGACTACCTCCGCTTCCGCCGCCTTGGTGGACAGTTTTGGAGCTAAAATAGATCCCAACAATTGGCCTCAAGGCGTGTACTTGACAGCCGAAGCCTTCAAAACCGGGATCGTGGCCATTAACCAACTGCCGCTAACACCCGAAACTCTATGGCTGAGAATTCTAGGAAGAGGCGCAACTCAAGAGCAAGCAATCAACGAACTGATCTCACTGCCTCAAGGAAACCCCTTACGCAGCAACGTTCTAGAACTGCTATATGTCTGGCGTATCAACTTAGAAAGCAAGGAGAATTTAACTCAACAGGAGCAGGAGTTAATCATGCAATTATCACCAGCTTATCTGCAATGGCGCGAAGATACCTTACGGGAAGGAATGCAGCAAGGAATGCAGCAAGGAATGCAGCAAGGAATGCAGCAAGGAATCCGGGCTGAACGCCGCGCTACTATAGAGAATCTCCTCAGAGTCAGATTTGGCTCCTTAGATGAGGAACTTTCGGCTGTAATTGAGCCCATGCTTGAGTTATCGCCAGAAGAGTTTACCCAACTGCTGCTTCAAACCTCCCGTGACGAATTGTTAGCCCGGTTTAGAAATAACCAAAATTGAGATGAAATACAAAACTTTAGCCGCGATCGCAGTCTTAGCATCTCTATTGCTAACAACACAAGCAAAAGCCGCAGACCCCAACCACTACAGAAGGTTAATCGACACCAGAGAATGTCCCGGATGTGACCTCCGAGGGATATCCTTAGCAGGAATTGACCTCAGCCGTACCAACCTCATAGGTGCAGACCTCCGGGGTGCCAATCTTAGAAGAGCTTACCTAGAAAATGCCGACCTACTAGGCGCTGACCTTCGGGGAGCTATCCTAGAGGGAGCTTCCTTAGTCAAAGCCGATCTCAGCGCCGCAGACCTAGCAGGTGCAAACTTTTACGGTGCGAACCTCCAAAATGCACGCTTGGCCTACGCCGCTCCCGGCCGCTTAGAAGCTCATAACTTCGATCGCCGCAAACCCAACCACGCCAACTTGCAAAATGCCGACTTGCGTTATGCCAACTTACAGGGTGCTGACTTACGGGGAGCAAATCTTTATAAAACCAATCTAACTACTACCAACCTCAGCGGGGCAAACCTTTTATATGCAAATCTCCAGCAAGCTGATTTGAGAGGAACCAATCTTCAAGGAGCTTATTTGGTCAGAAGCCACCTACAGAGAGCCAATCTCAGCGGTGCAGACTTAAGCGAGGCCGATCTGGGTGGCGCTTATTTGACAGAAGCTAACCTCACCAGAGCCAATCTGATTGGTGCTCGGCTGAATTTAATTGACTTGGACAAACCCAGTTGCATTAATATCTGCGAAGTTTATCCTACGCAATTACAAGGAGCAATCCTGTCTCAAGCCAGCTTAATCGGTGCAGATTTAACCGGGGCAAATTTGTCGGGTGCAGACTTGCGTGGAGCTGACCTGCGGAGTGCTAATCTCAATGGAGCGATACTCACAAATGCAGATCTGAGTTTTGCTGCTTTAGCAGGTACAAGCTTAAGCGGTACGGATCTTAAGGGAGCCACTCTGACAAATGGCCAGAGACAGTTTTAGGAGGGTTCGTTCTCTATAGGAGACCCACTCTCGACCTTAAATTATATCATGTCCGGTTAAATACTTGTCATTTTAAATACTTGTCATTGCGAGCCAAGCGAAGCAATCTGAGGTACGAAGCAAGCCCGAAGCAATCGCCTAGTCTCTGCGATTGCTTCGCTTCGCTCGCAATGACAGATCGTAAGTAATTTGCCGGACATGATATTAAGGGTTTGGAATTGCTTCGCTTGGCTCGCTTTTGACAAAAATGGTAGTATAGCAACTGCCAAGCTGGTTAGGACATTCTAAATTACTGAAACTCCCTTATTCTATTCCCTTCTTTCCCTAACCCCTAGCCCCTAGCCCCTAGTCCCTATTGAAGAAAGGTAAACTGTAAGAATTGTCTCCTTTTCAGGAACTTCCTCCCCCCAAAATTATTCAAAACTACAGAGCCTATCAGCGATCCGCTCTATTTTACCTGCACCTAAATAACCGCCATGAACACTTTACTTAACAACCCTCAACTTCGCCTAAGCCGGATGCTATCACAATCTCTGATCGTAGGAGCCATTTCCGCAGCGGGTTTGCTGACAGGAGTAGTTCCCGGTTTGTATGGACAATCCCCAACCCTAGTTTTCGGTTCGGCCGCCCAAGCTCAAGAGATATCCAATGAGGAGATCGCTAACTATGCCCGTGCTGTCTTGGCAATTGAACCTAGACGGCTGGAAGCTGTAAAAGAAATTAAGGGTATGGTGGGTTCAGTTCCCCCAGTTGTTTGCAACGAAACCAGAAGTATTAACAGACTCCGGGGCGATGTTCGGGGAGTAGCGGTGAATTACTGCGATTTCGCCAGAAAAATTATAGAAACTAATGGTTTAACAGTTCCTCGGTTTAATGCAATCACCCTGAGCCAGCAAGCCGATCCTGCTCTGAAACAAAGAATTCAAGCTGAGTTGCTACGCCTGCAACAACAAAACAATAATTAGTAGACCATCGGGAACAGGGCATTATTCTAATTATGCCTATCCCCCATTTTTTGTTCTACCTTTGCCGTTGTGATTAATAAGGGTATGCAATATTTAATCCACAGAAATATGATTCATGTCTAATTAATCATCCCCATCAACGTACATTCCCAGACTAATCGAGACTGAACATAACCTAGTAAATATTGTCGCGCTTTTTCTAAAATTTGAACTGGAGATTTTCTAATTTCACCTGACAAAAATTGCCGCCAATAACAATGTTGCAAATAATCTACTAACCATAATTGAGCTTCTGAATCCAAAGTTTTATCAATTTCCCTTGCTAATTCCAAAGCTTCCCGAATATTATCAGGTCGCCGCTGCACCTTCCGCAGCAAATTTTCAGGAATATCGCTAAGTTGCTGCCAAATTTCTATGGCTTCGCCGGGACTTCCCTGAGCCATTGCCATTACTTCTGGATGCGATACAATCTCCTGATTTCCAGTTTTCTGTAATACCTGCTGCATGGCATTTTTATCTAACCGATAAAATGGTATTCTTTGACACCGTGAGACGAGAGTTGGCAATAAAGATTCAAAGCCAGGTGCAATTAAAATTAGCGTCGCTCTTCCTGGTTCTTCTAAGGTTTTAAGTAATCCATTTGCCGCACTTTCTGCCATTGTTTCTGCTTGTTCTAATACTACTACAGATTGTGATGCTTCTAGGGGTGGGCGACCGAGAAATTGTCCAATTTCCCGAATTTGTTCTAAGCGAATTTGCGGCGGTGCTTTTCGTTTCAATCCTGCGGATTCTGCTTCCTTTGCTGATAATCTTTTTCCTTGATGTAGATAAGTTGGTTCTATCCATAGCAAATCTGGGTGATTGCGTTCTTGTATGCGTTTTTGAAGAGTAGCGATTGCTTTTGCCTCTGTCAACTTTACAGAGAATAAAAGCTCAATAAAACACTGAGCTGCTAAACTCCTTCCTACGCCGCGAGCACCAGCAAATAAATAACCAGGAGCGATTCTATTTTTAGCAACTGCTTGGGTTAGCAATTCTACTGCTTGATTTTGGCTAATAACTGGTGAAAAATAATTCATAATAGTAGTTAGTAGTTAGTAATTAGTAGTTAGTAGTTAGTAGTTAGTAGTTAGTAGTTAGTAGTTAGTTGTCATTGCGAACGAAGTGAAGCAATCGCAAAGTCTGTAAGTCCCTAGACATATACTCTGTGTTATCCTTAGCCAATTTAAGTACAATTCCGATGTCAAATTAACTTTTATCAACCCTAGAATTGAACTCAAGCTATTGCGATTGCTTCGCTACGCTCGCAATGACAATCACCAACAACTAACAACTAACAACCAACAACTAACTACTAACAATTATATCCCCAATCTTTTAACTTACGAGTTAAAATATGCTGAATTTTCTCTGCAACTTCCTCCTCATTGCGATTAGCATCTACCTGGAAAATGCGATCGCGATTTCCAGTAGCTAACTTTGCAAACCCTTGCTGTACTCGCCGATGAAATTCTAAATCAGCTTGTTCAATACGATCGCTCACTCCCCGACGCTTCACTCTAGCCAAACCCACCTCCACATCAAGATCCAGCCACAAAGTTAAATCGCTTTGTAACCCACCTGTCGCAATCTCATTGAGTTGATTAATTAAACTCAAACTGAGACCACGACCGTATCCTTGATAAGCTACAGTCGAATCAGTAAAGCGATCGCACAACACTATCGATCCCTTAGCTAACTCAGGTTTGAGCACAGCCTCGACGTGCTGAGCCCGATCCGCCGCATATAAAAGCAATTCGGCGCGATCGCAGATATTCTCACCCTCTGACTCCAATAACAACCGTCGTAACCCTTTCCCCAAATCCGTACCTCCTGGTTCGCGAGTCACCACAATTTGTGGAACTTTGCAATTGTTCTCCTTTGACAACAACCAAAGACGCGATCGCTCGATTTGCGTTGTTTTTCCGCTCCCTTCAACCCCCTCAAATACAATTAATTTACCCCTCATTTTCCTGTCCTCATGCCCCAATAAATTGTTACTGCTCTGTAGTTGTCTGTCTTCCTTCGGTATGATAGGAAGGTTTGATGCCTCACGCCTGGAGTTTCCTATGGCTCGCTATACTGGTTTTTTTATCGTTGCAGTTCCAATTGAACGCCTCCGGCAATTAGTAATCGAGATTTTAATCTCTTGCGACCTTGATATTATCTACGATAGTGGAGACTATCTGATGGCACGCGAACTACCTGGTCAAGTTTCTATTCCTAAACTCGTCACAGCGGAAGTTCTCATCGAAAAAAGCTCAAGTTCTCAATCAGAAGTCCGCATGGATTTAGTAATAAAAAATGAGGAATTGCCGCTAAAATCTAACAATCATTGTCGTCAAATGTTTGAGCTAGTGAGTGAGTTAATCATTAATAACCGCCATTGGCAACTCCTTGAAAGTATGGGACTTTAGAGAATTAAGAATTAAGAATTAAAAATTAAAGATTTCCTTTTTAATTTTTAATTACTTTCTGGCGTAGTAGCAAAGAGTTTGTCACCACACTTACGGAACTAAAAGCCATAAAAGCACCGGCGGCGGCGGGACTAAGTGCAAATCCTAAACTTGGTAATAAAATGCCGGCGGCAACTGGAATGCCTAAAGTATTATAAGCAAAAGCCCAAAACAAATTCTGGCGAATTTTGTTGAAAGTAGCGCGACTGAGATGAATGGACTCAACAACATCCCCTAAGACATTTCGCATTAGGATAATTTGAGCAGTTTCTACCGCCGCGTCTGTACCGGCTTGCATCCCAATACCAACATCTGCTTGAGCCAAAGCGGGGGCATCATTAATACCGTCTCCCACCATTGCGACTCGATGACCTTGAGCTTGTAAAGTTGCGATCGCATCTGCCTTGCCTTGGGGTCTGATTTCCGCGAGAATATCATCAGGTTTGATATCTAATTGTTGCGCGATCGCGAAAGCAACATCTCGCCGATCGCCCGTCAGCAGCATTACCCTCAATCCCATACTTCGCAACTTCTCTATAGTTGTTTTAGCATCAGGTCTGAGAGTGTCGCTAACAGCAATTACCCCCACGAAAACGCCTGCTACAGCCACATAAACCAAAGTTTTGCCTTCGAGAGAGGGGAGCAAAGGTATCTCTGTCAGCACGCCATATTGCCTCAACCAGTCGGCATTACCTGCCAATACGCGATCGCCTTCTACCAAAGCCGAAACTCCTAAACCCGGTTGCGTGTAGAAATCCTCAGCCAAAAGCAGAGATAAACCTTGCTGTCTAGCTTCCTGCAAAATCGCCTCAGCCAAAGGATGAGAAGTACCACTTTCTACCGTAGCCGCAATTTGTAGCAACCATTGAGCATCAGAAATCGGCAATTCTTCATTTTTCCCCCCTTCCTCCTTCCCTCTTCCTTCTTCCTTTTTCCTTCTTCCTTCTTCCTTCGCTATACAATCAGTTACTTTCGGACTACCTGTAGTCAGAGTTCCAGTTTTGTCAAAAATAATAGTATCGAGTTGGTGTACCCGTTCCAAAACATCGCCACCTTTAATCAATAAACCTCTTTCTGCGCCGATGCCAGAACCAACTAAAATAGCAGTAGGGGTAGCTAGTCCTAAAGCGCAAGGACAAGCGATCGCTAAAACTGCGATCGCCAACTTTAAACTTAATAACGCTGGCGACAGCGGGCCCTCAATCATATTCATCCCCGCATGGTTCATACTAATTGCCGTAGGTTCTAAAAGTACCTGGGGCCAGATATGAGTCCCTGCGAAATACCAAAATAGGAAAGTTAGGGTAGCGATCGTCATCACGCTATAGCAAAAATAGCCAGCTACAGTATCAGCTAAATATTGAATCGGCGCTTTGCGAGTTTGGGCAGTTTCTACTAAATCCACAATTTGGGCTAAAGTTGTCTCTTTACCAGTACGAGTTGCCCGCATCACGATCGCCCCAGATTGATTCAAAGTCCCCGCTGCAACTGCATCTCCCGTCTGCTTGAAAACGGGTACAGACTCACCAGTAAGCATCGACTCATCTACTGTTGTAGTACCCCTACAAACTTCGCCGTCTACGGGAATTTTTTCCCCCGGTAAAACCCGCAACCATTCTCCTACACGCACGCGATCGGCTGGAATTTCAACAGTTAGAAGGGTAAGGGGTAATTGGGAATTTTCCTCTGAATCCTTGCTTTCTTGAGGTTTGGCAACTAAACTGGCCGTTGTCGGTTGTAGGGCAATTAAAGCTTGAAGGGCTGATGCTGCACGTCTTTTGGCTTGTTGTTCGAGTGTTTTTCCCAATAAAATAAAGCCTAAAAGCATTACTGGTTCGTCAAAGAAACATTCCCATCCCATCTGCGGAAATAAGAGTGCGGCGATGCTTGCACTGTAGGCTGTAAAAGCACCTAAGCCTACGAGAGTGTTCATGTTGGGCGAATTTCGCCATAGTCCACGCCACCCATCAATTAAGATAGCGCGTCCGGGGAATAGTAGGGCCGCCGTAGCTAGGCCGCAATGGAACCAGATATTGCTGAAAAATGGGGTTTCTGTTCCTACTAGATGGCCTAAGCCGGATAGTAGGATCAGGGTAAGTGCGATCGCCAACTGCCAAATTTGCTGTCTAATTTCTTGGCGGCGACGTTCAACTACAGCAGCGAATTGTTCTTGCTGATTGTCAGCATAGCGCGGCTGAGTTGGAAATCCCGTATCTGTCAATTTTTTAGCAATGGCAACTGCATCGACTACACCCACTTTGCCTTCAATTGCGGCCACTTCAGTTGCGAGGTTAACGCGGGCGGAAATTACGCCCGGTTGCTGTTTTAACTGTCTTTCTACAGCAGCTACGCAACCTGCACATTTCATACCTCCAACATCAAGAGTAATTATTTCTGGCGGTGTGGCATCTGCGATGATTTCTCGGGAAGTTTGCATGAGATTTTCTCTAAGCTTTTTTAGATTTATGAACTGCTAAGGATATAAAGTTTGTAACGCCGCCGTCCCGGCGGTCAAAGATAACAAGGCTGTAAAGTTTGTAACGCCGCCGTCCCGGCGGTCAAAGATAACAAGGCTGTAAAGTTTGTAACGCCGCCGTCCC
>NZ_JARFTR010000022.1 GCF_029167235.1 Kamptonema sp. UHCC 0994
CGCCAGGATGGCGGCGTTACGTAATCCCTAGCCCCTAGCTATACTTTGAGCCGATTAATAAGCTGTCCCACTGTACCTCAAACCGACTCTGGCAAAGGTATAAGCTTGAATCAGGAAACAAGGAGAAAAATAAGATGAATATTATAAGCGATCGCAACCCAGTCGTACTCGTTCACGGCATCTGGGACACCAGCGCCATTTTTAGCCCCATGACAGCATACTTGAACGAGCGGGGTTGGCAAGTCCACAGCCTGGATTTAATCCCTAACGACGGCAGCCTCGGCCTTGAATTCCTCGCCCAGCAACTTGCAGAATTTATTGACACAACCTTTAAGCCAAAACAGCCCTTGGATTTAATCGGCTTCAGCATGGGGGGCATAGTCAGCCGCTACTACGTCCAGCGATTAGGTGGAATTAACCGCGTACAACGCTTCATCACTATTTCTTCTCCTCACTACGGAACCCAAACAGCCTACTCTCGTGGGCTACCTGGATACGTACAAATGCGTCCTGCTAGTAGTTTTTTGCGGGATTTGAATTATGATGCTTCTATGCTACAAGACATTAATTTTACATCAATATGGACTCCTTTTGATGGCATGATTATCCCCGCCCAAAGTTCCCAAATGTCTATAGGTAAAGAGATTAAACAAAACGTTTTGCTTCACCGTCAGATGAGAAGCGATCCCAAGATTTTACAAGCAATAGTTGAAGAACTAGAAGCGCCAATTAAGCAGTTACAAATTCAAAACTTTATTAACGGTTAACTGTTAACGGTTAACTGTTAACGGTTAACTGTTAACGGTTAACTGTTAATCAAGCTTAGGCAAGTGTTTTTTGCCCGAATGCTTCGCCCTTCCAGGGTTTGAAAACACGCCCTAGTCCCTAGCTATAACAATTGAAAAATGAACAGCAATTCCGACCGTAACCCAGTACTGCTAATTCACGGAATCTTCGTCAACTCAAGCGTTTTCCGCAAAATGTCTGCTTACTTAACTAGCTTAGGTTGGCAAGTATATAGCTTCAATCTCACTACCAATTACGGTAATGTCGGTCTTGATGAATTAGCTGGCAGAGTAGCAGATTATGCAGATAAAACCTTTGGCTTAGAACAGAAATTCGATCTAGTTGGCTTAAGCATGGGCGGTCTAGTTAGTCGCTATTATGTACAGCGATTAGGTGGCATTAACAGAGTGCAAAGGTTTATAGCTATCTCTGCCCCTAATAACGGTACTTGGATGGCCTATTCTCTTTGGGGAAAAGGTTGCGTACAGATGCGCCCTAAAAGTGCCTTTATTGAAGAATTAAATCGGGATGTTTCTATGCTCGACCAGCTAAATTTTACCTCAATCTGGACAGATTGGGATTTCATCATTGTTCCAGCTACTAGCTCGAAAATGCCAGTGGGTACAGAGTTAAAATTACCGATTTTTGCTCATGGCAATATGGTAAGAGACAGAAAAAGTTTAGAGGCGGTTGCTGAAGCATTGGCAGCACCAATTAAACCGCATCCCCAACTTGATCGTATTCACTATAACCAAAAATCGCCTCAGTTTCGCGGTAATATTTAAACTCTAGTATGTTGTCAAAGGGATCTATTAAAAAGAAAGTGCGATGTTCTGTAGGTAAACCAACAAATCGCAGTTTAGGTTGTTGATAGAATTGTAATCCCTTTTGTTGCGATCGCTCTAACAATGCTTCCCAGTCAGCCTCTGAGGTAAAAACTAAGCCAAAGTGCCTCGGATAGATACCGCGTTGGGGCGTTAGGGGTTCGTGGCTGACGTGGGCGACGATTTGATGACCGCAAAGACCTAAAATTAGGGAATTAGGGCTTTCGCGACCGATTTCGCAGCCTAAGCCATCACCGTAAAAGGCTTTTGTCTGGGCAATATCGGCAACGGGGAAGGCGAGATGGAATATAACTTGGTTCATAATTAGGTGGATTTGTCAAAATGCAGAACTCGGAATTCCTCTTTAATTATTCATTTTTATTCAATCCTTGGCTGGTGGCGATCGCACTAAATACAGTTTTACTCGCGATCGTCTCGATTTCTCCCAAAAAGTTACTCACCCCAGCAGGAATATTTCACGCTTGGCTGTTAGGGGTTCTGATTTGGGGCTGTTTGGGTTGGCGGGGATATGTGGTGGTAATGTTTTATTTTCTAGTCGGATCTGCCGTTACTCGTATCGGCTTAGCGCAAAAAGAAGCCGAAGGTATTGCCGAAAAGCGTTCCGGCGCTAGAGGGCCGGAAAATGTTTGGGGTTCTGCTCTTACCGCCGCTCTTTGCGCCTTGGGCGCGTTCATCGTTGGTATCTTGCCCCCCTCTTACCCAGGGGATTTTAAGGGGGTTATTGCCCTATTAATGTTAGGCTACGTGGCTAGTTTTAGCACTAAGCTTTCGGATACTTGCGCTAGTGAAATCGGCAAAGCTTATGGTAAGCGGACTTTTCTGATTACTACGCTGCAACCCGTACCCAGAGGGACAGAAGGGGCGGTAAGTTTAGAGGGGACGTTGGCGGGGGTTGTGGCTTCAGTGGCGATCGCACTTCTGGGCTGGGTAGTTGGGTTGATTGACTTGACAGGATTAGTATTTTGTGCGATCGCTGCTTTTGTTGCTACTAATATAGAGAGTGTAATTGGTGCAACGTTGCAATCGAAATTTGATTGGTTAACTAATGAAGTGGTGAATATTTTCAATACTTTGATTGGCGCGATCGTTGCTGTGTTATTAGCCTTGGTCTGGAGTTATAGCAACCGCTAAGGCGGTTAGGGGCGCTATAGCTAGGGGAAGAAGGGGCGCTTAGATTAGGGGCGCTATAGCTAGGGAAGAATGGAAGAAGGAAGAAGGGAAGAAGGGAAGAAGGGAAGAAGGGAATAGAATCAATGGTTTCAGCAATCGATCCTGTCCCGCATCGCCTCTACCACCTACCACCTGCTATATCTAGGTGAATCGACCCCTAGAAGGATGGTAAAATATGGATGGTAAAATACTATAAAAATTGTAGGTAAGTTCACCGATAGATTTTGTCACCGCTTCTAAAAACCTACAGAAATCTGTAAATCAAACTTAGCGGTCTATGTTTTGCCTAGAGCAAGTGCTATATGCTTCCTGATTGCTCAGGTTGGCCTACTCTTCCCAGTTAGAGATTGCTTGATTAGCAAAGGACTTGAAATATTTGGTTTTTTTGACGATCAGTTTGTGCCAAGTGTTTTTCTGTGGTTTTCACACCCAGTAAGCTTTATTCTTCCCGCACTAATCAAGCGTTCCCCCAGTCTATCACAATTATTGTTGGTTTTCGCCAAATTCTTAGAAAGCCTAGATAAACCTACGTATTTTGGCAACTGCCAAAAACCCTAGATTATCTCGCTCAACCTACCCTTTCCAACCGATAATTGTTATCCACCATCCCTGTATCCGAATTTAAGACTAGCTCCAGAGGAATTGTATAATGGTATTAAAAGAGCAGCAACCACCTGAGTCAAATAAATCAATTAATTCGGATGCAAAACCTGCGGAAAATTCGCTGTGTGATGCTGCGGGACAAGTGGTAGCAGGAATCGGAGATGCGATCGCGCAAGCTACATCGCAAGCAGGAAAAGCAGGGGCGATCGCTACAGAAGCAATTGGTACAGCCGCAACTACCGCAGCGAAACAAACTCAGGATTTGTTAGATTTCGCTACCGAAGAAGCAGGAAAATTGCTGGCAATAGTGGGTGATAACCCTGTACTCAAACAAGTTATCAAGGTTTTCAAGGCTGATTGGCTGCTGAGTTTAGTTGGATCTGTGGATATCGCAAGTGCGGAGGCTGCTGTCAAAAAGTTGCAGCAGGAATATCCACAGGAAAGTCCAAGCGCGATCGCTCACCGGATTATGGTGGAGAAAGCTGTTTATGCTGGGGGAATTGGCCTAGTTAGTAGCGTTTTGCCAGGAGTGGCGGTGGCGCTACTGGCGGTGGATTTGGTGGCGACGACGCAGTTACAAGCAGAAATGCTTTATCAAATTGCGGCGGCTTATGGGATGGATTTGCACTCTCCAGCGCGGCGAGGAGAGGTTTTCGGGATTTTTGGGCTGTCCTTGGGAGGTTCCGAAGCGCTGAAGGCGGGTTTGGGATTGCTGCGAAATGTGCCTCTGGCGGGGATGGCGATCGGTGCGAGCACGAATGCAGTTATGCTTTATACACTAGGGTATGCAGCTTGTCGGTTTTATGAGGCGAAGGTGAATCCTTTGACATCGCCAGCGGTGGCCGAGGAAATTCAAAGGGAAAGTGAGGAATATTTGACAGTCGCGATCGCGCAACAAGCGATTATGGATCAGATTTTAGTCCATCAGATTTTGGCAAGTTATCCTGATAAATCGTGGTCAGATATTTTGCCAGAATTGCAAGAGTTAAATTTAACACCGGTAACGCTGGAGGCGATCGCTGCTAATATTCAGTCACCTATGCCTTTGGATCAACTTTTAGAACAGCTTAACCGCGACTATGCAATGGCAATGCTAGCTAGATGCTACACAATTTCTCAGCTAGATTGCGTGGTAACGGAGGAAGAACAGAAGCTGATGGTGGCGATCGCATCTAAGTTTAATATTGACTTAAAGGCAGTTGAAGAGGCTGTAAAAGCTGACTTAACTAGCAGCGATCGCGTTTAAAACTTGGTAATTAGTAAAAAGTTGCGATCGGCTACTATAATCAAAATGCTTCCCTGGCAAAAGCTGCACCGCAACTAAATAGCGATCGTAGCCAAAACTTCTGCCCCAACCTCTAGAAGCGCTAAAATCCACCATAAGTCAATAGCAACCCGATCTTTAAAATATGCCTAGAACTCAACGCAACGATAACTTTATCGATAAAAGCTTTACAGTGATGGCAGATATCATTCTCAAGATTCTGCCGACTAATAAAAGAGCAAAGGAAGCCTTTGCTTATTACCGTGATGGTATGTCTGCTCAAGCAGATGGAGAATATGCCGAAGCGCTGGATAATTATAATGAAGCTCTGACTCTAGAGGATGACCCTTACGATCGCGGCTATATTCTCTATAATATGGGACTGATCCACGCTAGTAATGGCGAACACGATCGAGCTTTAGGCTATTATGCTCAGGCGATCGATCTCAATCCCCGGATGCCGCAAGCACTGAATAATATTGCTGTAATTTACCATTACAAAGGGGAAAGAGAAAAAGAAGCTGGTAACGAAGAAGCAGCAGAAGAGTTGTTTGACAAGGCTGCTGAATACTGGAAGGAAGCGATCAGACTTGCGCCCAATAATTACATTGAAGTGCAAAATTGGCTCAAAACTTCTGGGCGATCGCAGATTGATGTATACTTCTAAATCTTGTTAGTGGTTGGTGGTTAGTTGTTAGTTGTCTGTTGTTATATTGGACTTGGCGGTTGAAACCGCTACTACACAACCAAAGTCCGCCTGCGCGGACTGAAGAAATAAAGAGGGTGTTTAAACCGGATTTTAGTATAACAACTAACCACCACCAACTAACCACTAACCACTAATTACTAACAAATTAAGAATGAAAATTGATAACGAACAAGTGCGTAAAGTTGCTCATCTAGCGAGATTGGAACTAACGCAGGCAGAAGAAGAGCAATTTACGACTCAACTGAGTAGTATGTTGGAGTATTTCGAGCAGTTGAGCGAACTAGATACAACTAACGTCCCACCTACAACAAGAGCGATCGATGTTAGTAACGTGACGCGATCGGATGATTTGGAACCCTTTGCTAATCGAGAAGGAATTTTAGCCGCTGCACCAGAGCAAGATGGCGACTTTTTCAGAGTGCCTAAGATTATCAGTGAAGATTAATTCAGATTCAAACAGTTAACGGTTAACAGTTAACTGTTAACAGTTAACTGTTAACCACCCTTAACCACCCGCTGCTTGGTTTTGCCACCTTCTAGCAAAATCATCTAACTGTTCCTGGCTAACTTGTTGCTGCAACCATTCTAAAGCCTGATTTTGGTGAGGATGCTTCCCAGTGCGATCGTAAAACTTACAAGCATCCGTTAAATTAATCGGTCGTCTTTGAGCTTTGTCAACAAGTCGGCTACGCCACTTATCAGCAAATTCTAATAGTATTTCTTGGGAAAATTGACTTTGCAGCCATTCTAAAGCTTGACGTTGCTGCGAAGATTGATCGTAAGCGCTACAAAAGCTAACTAAATTAAAATTAGCTCCCAATTGAGGAGATGATGTTCCCTGCGGTTGAGCTGACTGAGAATTTTGTTGAGGCAAATTGCTTGCACTTCTAAGCTCAGTTCCCGCACCACAACTCAGACGGCCTTCCAGGTAAGTTGGATATGGTGGGCGACTCCTTATTGGCTCGATTGTTTGGCAGATAATTGATACTGTTACAGGATTATTTTGATCGGCATTTTGCTCTAAAAACACACCTCCTACATAAGTTCTCATGTTCGGATTGCGCGGTTGACCATAAATAATTACTCCTCTGGCAGCGCTATTGCTGAGGATGGGAAAGTCATAATCTGAAGGTGGCTGAATTTTAAATGTCTGCTCTAGTAATTTGGGTTTGTCAGTAAAATTGCCAGTGCTTTTGAAGTAAGTTGCTTGACCCTGAAGCATTTTACTAAGTGCAGATTCGGCTGGGGATTCCGGGGTATTTCTGGATACTTCAATTTGTGGAGTAGGTGATGGAGAAGCAGAAATTTGAGGCTCAATAGATGGTGAAGGTGAAGGCGTAGGTGTTGGCGTTTGAATTGGTGTGGGCCTAGTTGCGATCGGCGGTTCTGGATTGGGTCGCTGCATCACCAACTTATCAATTGGTATGGCTTGAGTCCCGACTATTGTGATAGTTTCGCGAACAATAACAGTCTCGGCTTTTCCATGAATTCCAATCAAACGACCTTGCTCGTCGAGCACTGGGCCGCCGCTCATTCCAGGGAGAGGATCTCCTTTATAAGATATTTCATAACCATCAATGGAATTTTGTCCTCGGCGAGTAATTGGTGCAGGAAAAAAACGAAAATCGCGGGTAGTAACGGACTCGTTGCTGGGATAGCCAGCATAATAGATTGTCATCCCCTCTTTGAGCAGATTCGGATTGCCAATATCGGCAACTTGGTAGTTTTTCTTGCTAGTAAACTGTAATTGGGCTAAATCTACATTGGCTATTTGAGTGCTACGGAGGACTTCATATTTCTGACCATCTATAGTTTGGATTGCATAACTTCCAGCCTTGGCGATCACATGATGCGCTGTCACGACGGTGTAAGTATCGCCTTGCCTATCAACAATTACCCCAGAACCTTTACCATCCTCGCCACCAATAATTACTGTCACCTGCTTGGCAATATCAGCAATTTCTTCTGGCTTCAGGGCCGCTGCTATTTGTTGAAACTGCACAAGAGCGATCGCGCTCCCCATCAAAACAGCCGATAATCTGTACGGAAAAGTCATCTGCTTCACTGCCTCAGCACTGCCGAAATTCTACTAAAAAATACGATCGCAACTAATTCGCCGTCGCTGCTGAGGAAACCAGGGGTTCAAACGTCGCCACTGGAATGCCCCAACTATATTGGCTCATTTTCTCTCGATCCGATTCGCTCGGTTCGGAGCCATCTTGAAACAGATATGGGTCGCCCCAAACTGGATGGGCGTGTACGCCGTTAATCCCTACTAATTCGCCAGCGCGATTGAGCAGGGGGCCTCCGCTCATGCCTTTTTCAACTTCATTAGTGTAACCGATCTGGTAGCCACCTTCTAATGCTTTGTCTAGCACCCATTTTATTTGCCCTGATTTCATTACAAAACCATCTTTAAACCCTTGGGCAGAAAATGGAAATCCGGCAGCAACTACATGAGTTTCTGCTGTGGGTGTTGTTCCCAATTTGGCAACTGGATAATCTGTGTCGGTGGCCACAAATTGCAATAAACCTAAATCATTTCCTTGTAGAGGCTTGGCTGGAGAAATCTTTGTAGCTTCATAGATTTTTCCGTCTGGTGTCAGAATTTGATAGGGGGGATTCCCGGCTTTGATCACGTGGTCGTTGGTCAGAACCGTATAAACTGAGTCTCGTTTATACATTAAAATCCCTGAACCTAACGCTTCTCCTGAAATCACTTTGACAGTGATTGACCGCGCCCGCTGATTTAACTGCGGGGCGGAGAGTTGAATTGGCGGTTGGCCAATCAAAGCTTTAATCTGCGATACCTGTGTTGGCAACGCTATTGATAGACTGCCAACACAGACAACTAGCAGCAATGTGCGCCAATTCACCATCACTATTTCCCTGCGATTCGATCGAAAACACTACCAGTTTATCTGATCGACTATGGCATCTACGTCAACGGAAGCATCGCCATTTTGATCGTAGGTGAGTTTGATCGCCTTCTCGTCGTCGGCGCTCAGGTAAATGGGGGTCGAAGATGCGCCGGCGCGAGTATTAAGTAGGCGATCGAGGACTGCATTGGCATTAGTGCCGGCTGGTAGCGTAATCAGCACTGTGTTGCTGGAACAAGAAGTGTTCCTGTTGCTGGCAGCGCAGATGACTGGTTGACCGCTAACTTTTCCAGCTTTCAGGTGCTTTAGCTGGCCGCTGCTGTTGAAGCGCTCGAATCTGCCGGAAATTTCTTTGCAACGACGTTCTGGTGTCCAGCCAGAAGCGGTGAAATCTTCGTTAGTCCAAATCACCATAGTCATCGGGCCTCTGACGGTGCGGACGACAGTGGCTGGGTTGCCCTTGCTCATGCCGCAGAAAAATTGTCGTCCTGTTTGAGCTTGGCTGGGCTGCGGTAGTGCTGCTGTGCCGATCGCGATCGCGGCTGCTGCTATTGAACCTAAAGATTTAAGTTTTATCAAGATATTCTCCTTGACCTTTTTAAGTCGTGAGTTATTTTTTCTGAAATACAATCAGTAGAATGCACCTTATGTATATATAGAAAATATTCCTCAGTGTTTGTCAAGCAAATTATCGAATTATTTTTTGGAGCTGATAAAAATAGTATTTTTTAGTACATCTTATCTCAAACTTCACAAATCTTCTCCGCACGTATAAATGCCATGTATCAAAAATTACACTGGGCTACATAGAAGTTCGTAATAACGACTTGACTCGTTAATCTTAATTTTGTTTAAAAATTTGATTGGCCGTTAAAATCAAGTCCGTAAATGTTGGGGATTCAATGCGCTCTTGCTCTCTAAATTGGTTGATCTGGTACTCGCCGTCAATCAGTTGGTAGATAGAAATAGTGGGTCGCTTCGGGTTGCCAATATACCGCATTCCTCCTAGTCCTAGATAGTCCACAATCCAATATTCAGGAATACCCATCGCCTCATAGTCAGCAAGTTTTTTGAGGTAGTCATCGCGCCAGTTAGTGCTAACTACTTCAATTGCCAATTTGACTGAGTTGCCCTGCAAAATAGTTGATGATTTTTTCCAGAGTGGTTCCGCTTCTAGCGCAATTTTATCCAAAACAATCAAATCTGGCTGATAACCAGAATCTGCATTTTCCGGTTTAACGAGGTATGTTCTGGGAATGAAATAGCGCACAGCTAAGCGGTCAATTTCTACATTGAGCTTGCGGTTAAGAAAAGCTGTAACTTCTTCGTGGTCGCCAGTTGGATTCATCTCAACAATTACTCCATTGTGCAATTCGTAGCGACCTGTTCCATCTGGATACCACTGCAAAAAATCTTCAAAAGTTAATTGTTTGTCTAAGGCTTGTATCATATAGATTGATTCTGTTATAGCAAAAAGATTAGTTGGGCAAAAAATCTTCATCAAGGCATTCTTCTAGCGTGAATGGTGACTCACTGGGGAAAGTATCAATCGGCAAATTGGTTTCCTTGGCAGCTTGTTTGCGGGCTTTTTGGTAGCAACTATCAAAGACTTCTGGAAAATAGGATCTTAAGCTAGGACTCTCCTCAAACGCATCTTCTAAACGGATGCGATGTTCTTCAATTGTATCAAGCCAACTCTGAGAGCGTTTTGTTGATTGATATTTATAGTTTAATAAGTGCATCAATATAATTCGGAGATTGCTCCTCAGCGCATCCTTCTGTCTTCGGCTCATGTCTTCCACTTCTTCGATCAGATTTTCCATATCAAGTTCTGAAAATTTTCCTTCTCGCAAAAGCTTGGCGACTTCCTCGGCCCACAAGCAGAAGTCGCGCTCATAAAGTGTTGAAATGCGAGCAACTGATTGAGAAGTTGTCATATCACTCTCCTCCTATAGCTAAGTATTCGATCGTGCCAAAGCTTGCAAGTATTTAAACTTGCGACCAAAAGTATTAAGGATTTCTATTTTGATAGATTATAACTTTATGGGCGGTACAGGATTTGAACCTGTAACATCCTGCGTGTAAAGCAGGCGCTCTACCGTTGAGCTAACCGCCCGATTTGACTAAGTAAAACTAATCATAGCAGACTGTAAAATCAAAAGCAATCACTCAGGGCAAATTTTCGCTAAAAATTTCCCGTCCCATCCCCAAACCCTTATCCTCCATGCCTTCTGGTCGAACCCATGATAGCATCACCCTGTGGAGCTTGCCCTTTGTGGCGGGCCTAACTTTTGGGCAGACTCAGAGTGGCAACCTAACTCTGCTGGTTTCTGGCGGCTTCTTATTTGGCGGCCTGATGTTCGGCCCCGACTTAGATATCTACTCCTGCCAGTATCAACGCTGGGGTTGGCTGCGGTGGCTGTGGTTGCCATACCAAAAAAGCCTCCGTCATCGTTCTTTGCTATCTCACGGCCCTTTAATCGGTACTGCGTTGCGAATATTGTACCTGGCTACTTGGCTCGCAGTCTTAGGAATCGTCGGCATCCAAGTGGCTAAAATCTTTTGGGGTTTACAGTGGAATTGGGATGAATTTGTCAGGTTGATGTTGCGATCGCTCTCCGAACATTATACCGAGTGCTTCGCCCTTTACATCGGTCTCGAATTAGGGGCCATGTCGCATTCCTTAAGCGATTGGAGTGGTTCAGCTTACAAACGCTTCAAAAAGCAAGGATTAAGCGGGTTGCTACCTCCCTCTGCTAAAACAAAGAAACACAGGCGTAAATCTCCTCGCCGCACTAGCAAATCTAAATTTTAAACTATCAATATGTCTAATTCTACTACACCCAATGCTGCTGCATTAATAGCAATTCAACAGTTAATAGAAGTTGTAGCCCAATTGCGATCGCCCGACGGTGGTTGTCCTTGGGATTTAGCACAAACTCCCGAAAGTTTAACTCCCTACGTAATTGAAGAAGCTTATGAAGTTGTGGATGCAATTCGCAGCGGCGATCGAAAAGCAATTGCGGAAGAATTAGGGGATTTATTATTACAAGTTATTCTACAAGCTCAAATTGCCAGCGAGTCAAATCAATTCTCACTCACTGAAATTGCTAACGGTATTACCGAAAAGTTAATTAGAAGGCATCCTCATGTTTTTGGGGATGGTAGGGGCGATAACCCCGCAATCGCCCCTCTAAGCGTTGATGAAGTTCACCAAAACTGGGAACAAATCAAAGCAGCGGAAAAAGGAGAAACGTTAGAAAATACTTCTCTATCATCTAAACTTAGTCGAATTGCCAGAACTCTGCCTCCGATTTCTGCTACAATGAAAATCTCTAAAAAAGCTGCTGCTGTTGGCTTCGAGTGGGAGAATATTGAGGGAGTTTGGGATAAATTTAGGGAAGAAATAGCAGAGTTTGAATATGCTATTGAACATGAAGATAAAGCTCGCCAAGAGTCAGAATTAGGCGATATTATGTTTGCCTTAATTAATGTTGCACGGTGGTATGACTTAGATCCATCGATAGCTTTGCAGGAAACTAATCATCGGTTTGTTAAGCGATTTAGTCAAGTCGAAGCAGCTTGCGATCGCCCCATTTCAGATTATACCATTGAAGAATTAGAAAAATTATGGCAGAATGCTAAAGCTTTACTTGCTAAGCAAAAAAATGATGGTGTTGGGGAAACAGAATAGTCGCAGAATTATTCTAATTTATTAACTTCAATATCTTATCCTTAACCTGAAATGATTAGCGATCGCCTGACCAAATCCCAAAAAACTATACGAATACCCCTGAGATTAGTGCTAATTGTCCCCTTTGTACTGCAAATTGTTGGCGCAGTGGGATTAGTAGGCTATTTGTCCTATCGAAGTGGGCAGCAATCTGTTGAGAAACTGGCAGACGAATTGATGACGGAGACAAGCAATCGGATTAATCAACATCTTGATAGTTATTTGGGGAAAGCCCAGGAAATTAACCGCACGAATGTGGATGCCTTCGAGTCGGGAATTTTGGACTTGAATAATTTTAAAACCCTGGAAAAATACTTCTATCATCAAATGAGCAAGTTGAATTTTGCTTATGTTAACTTTGGCAGTAAAAAGGGAGAATTTATCGGTGCTGGTTATGGGGAGAATAATACGTTGGAAATTGGAGAAATTCCCATATCTGACCTCAGTAAAATCAGCTTTTACTCAGTAGACAATCGGGGTAATCGACTTAGGTTAAAATATACGATTAAAAACCCCCAAACAAATAATGCTGCATGGTACTTAGATGCAGTCAAAGCTGGTAAGACGATCTGGAGTTCTATTTACACTTGGGGAGATTTGCAGAATTACATCAGCATTTCAGCCAGCACTCCCATATATGACACGCAGAAAAAGTTTCTAGGTGTACTCGGTATCGATCTGGAACTATCTCAAATTAGCCGATTTCTGAAAACATTGGATAGTCGGAGATCGGGTTACATTTTCATCATGGAACGTTCAGGGTTAATGGTTGCTAGTTCTACGGATGAATCCCCAGCCCCCATCGTCAATGGCAAAGCTACAAGACTGAAAGCCTTGAATAGTAGCAAACCTGCAATCCGTGATGTAACTAAAGAGTTAATCCGGCAGTTTGGCAGTTTGAAAGCGATCGCTAAACCTCAATTACTCCGCCCCAATCTCAATCAAAAACCTTTTGTCAGAGTTATCCCCTACCGCGATAAATACGGCTTGGATTGGCTGGTAGTAATGGTAATCCCAGAGTCTGAATTTATGGCACAAATTAATGCCAACACCAATACCACAATTTTTCTGTGCCTATTAACTTTAGCGATCGCCACAGGACTAGGAATTATTACCTCCAATTTGATTGCAGCACCGATTCAGCGATTGAGTCAAGCAAGTGGAGCGATCGCTCAAGGGAAATTCAACCAAGCAGTAACCGTAAAAGGAGTTGATGAAATCAAAAATCTCGCTCTATCTTTTAACCAAATGGCTCAACAACTGCAAGAAAATTTTGCCATACTAGAAGCTAAAAATACCGAGTTACAAGAACTAGACCAACTCAAAGATGAATTTCTTGCTAACACTTCTCACGAACTTCGTACTCCTTTAAATGGCATTATTGGCATCGCTGAATCTCTAATTGATGGTGCAACTGGAGAACTACCTCAAACTACACAAGCCAACCTCAAATTAATTGTCTATAGTGGTCGCCGTTTGTCCAGTCTAGTTAACGACATTCTCGACTTTTCTAAACTCAGACATAAGAATTTAGAACTGCAACTAAAACCTGTAGATTTACGAGCAGTTACTAATCTCGTTTTAACCCTTAGTCAACCCTTGATCGCTAATCAAGATTTGGCATTAGTTAACGCTATTCCTGCCGATATTCTTCCCGCCGAAGCCGATGAAGATCGCCTGCAACAAATCCTGCATAACCTGATCGGTAATGCCATTAAATTCACCCTTAAGGGAAGCATAACTATATCAGCCGAAGTAGTAGCTATTGACAGTCAAATAGCAATTACTATCTCCGATACTGGTATTGGGATACCAGAAGATAAATTAGATAGTATCTTTGAATCCTTTGAACAAGGAGAAGGTTCTACCGCCAGAGTTTACGGTGGAACTGGACTCGGACTCGCTGTGACTAAAAAACTGGTGGAATTGCACGGCGGTGTAATTAGCGTTAAGTCTCAAATGGGAGTCGGTTCACAATTTACTTTTACCTTGCCCGTTTCAATCAATAAAGTTGAAAAACCTGCACAAATTAGTGCAATTAAAGATAGAGTTATTCCTGGAATATCAGAACTATTGCTGACAACAGATAACCAACAATTCACAAATACTCAGGCAGACATAAAAATTTTAATTGTTGATGATGAACCGGTGAATCTTCAGGTACTTGTTAATATACTATCTTTACAGAACTATGCAATCTATCAAGCTAGAAATGGGGAAGAAGCTCTATCATTAATTGAGGAAGGTTTGAAGCCAGACATTATTTTACTAGATGTGATGATGCCGAAAATGACTGGTTATGAAGTGACGCAAAAACTGCGCGAACGCTTTGTTTCGACGGAACTTCCCATTTTACTATTAACAGCTAAAACCCAAGTTCAAGATATTGTCACTGGCTTAAATTCCGGGGCTAATGATTATCTAAGCAAACCTGTTGCCAAAGATGAATTACTTGCCCGTATTCGCACCCAAATTAATATTTCTCGCCTGATATCTGAAAATCTCCGGATGGGTGCTGAGTTAGAAGTAACACTAAAACTGCAACAGATGATCTTACCAAAGCAGTACGAACTAGAAGCAATTGATGGTTTAGAAATAGCTGGATTTATGGAACCAGCAGATGAAGTTGGTGGCGACTACTATGACGTGCTACAACATAATGGAAGTGTCAAAATTGGCATCGGCGATGTGACGGGACATGGGTTAGAAGCTGGAATGTTAATGTTGATGGCGCAAACGGCTGTCAGAACTCTCCTAGAAAGTGAAGAAACCGAATCTGTGAAATTTTTAGATGTTATCAACCGGACACTTTATGGCAATATCCAACGTATGGATTCTGCTAAAAACATGACATTGGCTTTAGTAGACTACGCTAATGGAGTGATGAAATTGAGCGGTCAGCATGAGGCAATGATTATTGTCCGCTCTGATGGCAAAGTAGAGATGATTGATACGATTAATCTTGGCTTTCCGATTGGTTTAGAGGAGAATATAGCTGAATGGGTTGCTGAAGAGAAAATTTGTTTAAACCAGGGGGATGTGGTTGTGTTATATACAGATGGGATAACTGAAGCCGAAAATATTAATAAAGAGTTATATGGCTTAAATCGCCTAATTGAAGTAGTCGAAAATAACTATCATCATTCGGCTGAAGATATTAGAAATACTGTGATTTATTCGGTGCGGCAACACATTGGGATTCAGCAAGTATTTGATGATATTACTTTGGTGGTTTTGAAACAGAAATAGTAGGCTTAAGTAGTCGGACATAAATAAACGCTTATACAACTTTTAGGGTGGGCGCTACGATCGCCTTATGCCATCAACGGAATACAATTGTCGCAGCGCCCACCCCACTGCTAGTTATGGGGTAATAGTAGCAAGTGAAACTGCTTTCTGAAGCGCCTCTGTGCGATTTACAAAAAAGTTTTCAGTTCCCACAACTTGAGTAATGCCAAATTTATCTAGGCGTTGCTGTACCTTGCCTGCGGCACCGACAATGAAGATTTTACGACCTTGTTCGATGGTATCTTTAATGGCATTTTCGATAGCCATAGATGCCGTTACTCCCATCATTGGAACATCACTAAGATCCAGTACCACAACATCGCAATTATTGATGGCATTGTGTTCGCGGGAAATTGCTTTTGAGACTCCAAAAATCATTGGACCACTCAGGTAAAATAACAGTACCCGTCCCTTGGCGATATCTAATAATTCCTTTTCTTCAGGAGAGAGAAGAATGTTATCATCGTTATCGCTAATCACTTTAACTTCTTTGGAGCGCAACTCGCTGAGACTGTCAATTGTGAGGATATTGGCAATGAACACTCCAACCCCAACAGCGACAATTAAATCAACAAACACCGTCAGAAATAAGACTCCATACATAATGATGGAACCCTTAACTGAGACATTATGGGAGCGCTTTAAAAAGCTCCAATCTAAAATGTCAATCCCCACTTTCAGGGCAATTCCTGCTAAAACTGCCATCGGAATTGGTTCGGTGAGTTTTGCTGCACCCAAGACTACAACTAATAGCACCAAAGCACGAGTTAATCCAGATAAGGCTGTTTTTGCACCAGTTTGAATGTTTACCACTGTACCCATTGTCGCCCCTGCACCGGGCAAACCACCGCAGATTCCTGAAACTAAATTGGCAATTCCTTGACCAATTAATTCTTTATTAGAATCGTGTTCTGTGCGGGTCAAACTGTCGGCAATCACTGCGGTTAACAGTGTATCAATACAACCCAAAATTCCTAACATCACACCATTTACAAAAATGGTGGTAGTTTGTGCTGCTGTAAAAGTTGGTATTTGTAAAGTTGGTAATCCAATTGGAATTTCACCAATCCGGCGAATATCTGCATTTCCAAATAACGTCAGTGAAACAATTGTACCTACAATTAGAGCTATTAATTGTGGTGGTACATAGCGTTTGATTTGTTTGGGCATCAAAAAGATGATTGCCACCGTCATCAACCCTAAAATTGTCTCAATTGGATCGATATTGCTAACCAATTGGGGGAGATTGTTCAATATTCCCAACACGCCACCTTTGGGGCTGGCTTGTCCCAAGAATGGTGCAATTTGCAGGATAATTAGAATCACTCCAATCCCTGACATAAAGCCAGAAATTACGCTGTAGGGCATCAACGTAATATATTTACCAAGTCGAAAAATTCCAAAAATAATTTGGAAAATTCCGGCTAACATTACGCAGGTAAAAGCCATTGCCAAGCCCGTTTTTGGATCGCTGGCGGCAATCATAGAACCCACGATTGCAGTCATCACCACTGTCATCGGGCCCGTGGGTTCAGAAATTAGAGTGGGGGTTCCGCCAAAAAGTGCAGCAAAGAAACCAACACAAACCGCACCATAAAGACCCGCAACGGGCCCGGCACCAGAGGCAACCCCGAAGGCGAGGGCTAGGGGTAGAGAGACAATAGCAGCAGTGACACCACCAAAGATGTCACCTTGAAGATTTCGGAAATGAATCTTATTGGTAATTTGCATCTTCTACAAGTAAAAGTAGTTAACCCAGAAATTTTAGAGAAATGAAATATTGCGGGTTTGAGTTGAATGAGTACAGAATGGCTAATTTCTGGTACTAGATAACCAATTCAAACCTGCTATAGAATATCACTTCTGTATATTTATAAACTTTACACCAATTGTTGCTCACTAAAGGAAAAGGATCGGAATAATTTATCTGGCAGTAAATAATTCATCAACTGCGGCAGTCCCTAAATCGATAGAGTTATACTTCATCATAAGTTCCAGTGTCATATTCCTTGCGCCCCTATGAGCACCACCCGCAAATTCCGCCTCCGCACGGCCCTAGTAGTGCCCTTTGTCTTACAAATAGCTGTGGCTGTTGGACTTGTTGGCTATCTTTCCTTCCGCAACGGGCAGAAAGCCGTCAACAATGTTGCCAGTCAGTTGCGACGTGAAGTAGTCGCCCGCGTCCAAGTTCACCTAAGAAGTTACTTGGCTCAACCTCATTTAATTCAGCAAATTCATATCAATACTATTCGTCAACAATTACTAGATCCTAGTAATTTCGATCAAATGGAGCGTTATTTTTGGTTACAAAGTCAATCCCTTGATACAAATATTGGAACGATGGCTTTTGCAAATTCTAAAGGTGAATTTGTAGGAGCTAATAGATCGGAAAAATATACAGTTGTAGCCAATGAAATAACAGGTAATACTATCCGTAGATATGCGGTAGATAATCGAGGCGAACGCCTCAAACTAATTCGCGAAAAACCTAATTATGATGCTCGGACTCGCGACTGGTATAAAGCTGGTGTTAGTGCCGGGAGACCAACTTGGAGTACGATTGAACCATCAGCATTAGGTAAAAGGCTGGATCTTTCAGCCGTATCTCCATTTTACGACAATACAGGAGCGCTTCAAGGTATTTTTCTTACCGATATTTCTTTAGCACAAATTAGTGAGTTTCTCCATAGTTTTACTATTGGTAAATCTGGCAAAATTTTTGTGATTGAACGCAATGGTCTTTTAGTCGCTAGCTCCATTATCAAAGAACCTTTTACTCTCTCTGCTGATGGTAAAATCGAACGGCTTAACGCCGAGAAAATTGGCGATAGTTTAACAAGAAAAACAACTCAATACTTATTAGATAATTTTGGAGAATTAAATAAAATTGATAGTCCTCAACAGATGGAATTTTCACTCAATGGCGAGAAACAATTTCTACAAATTTCACCTTTTAAAGATGAATTAGGTATTTTAGATTGGCTGGTTATTGTTGTTGTGCCAGAATCAGATTTTACAGCAGAGATTGATGCTAACACTCGTACCAGTATTTTACTGTGTATTGCGACTTTAATTGTAGCAATTATTGTCGGTATTCTTACGGCGCGTTGGATTACCCGCCCGATTCTCAAAATTTCTCAAGCATCGGTCGAAATTGCCACAGGTAAGTTAGGGCAACAGGTGGAAACTACTAATATTATTGAAATCGAAAAACTGGCAAATTCATTCAATAGTATGGCAAAGCAACTACAAGCATCTTTTACCGCCCTAGAGAACCAAAATGAAGAGTTAAAAGACCTCGACAAACTCAAAAATGAATTTCTTGCTAATACTTCTCACGAACTTCGTACACCTCTTAATGGAATTATTGGTATTGCTGAATCTCTGATTGATGGTGCAACTGGAGAACTCCCCCAAACTACACAATCTAACCTAGCTTTAATTGCTTCTAGCGGTCGCCGTTTAGCTAATTTAGTTAATGATATTCTTGACTTTTCAAAACTCCGGCACAATAACTTAGAATTGCAACTGAAACCTGTAGATTTACGAGCAGTTACTAATATAGTTTTAACGCTTAGTAAGCCTTTGGTTGGTCAAAAAGATTTACAATTAATCAATGCTATTTCTGGTGATTTTCCCCCCGCAGCCGCCGACGAAGATCGCTTGCAACAAATACTGCATAATCTTGTAGGTAATGCTATTAAATTTACCCCTTATGGTACTGTTACAGTGTCCGCAGAAGTGGTAACTGAACCTGAACAATTACCAATTACTGATTACCAATTAGCTATTACCGTTTCCGATACCGGAATTGGCATTCCACCAGATAAATTTGACAGGATATTTGAATCCTTTGAACAAGCAGAAGGCTCTACGGCTAGAGAATATGGTGGTACAGGATTAGGACTAGCTGTAACCAAACAATTGGTGGAATTGCACGGAGGTAGAATTACTGTTAAATCTCAACTGGGAGTTGGTTCCCAGTTTACTTTTACCTTGCCATTATCTACCGATCGAGCTGAATCTAAGCCAGAAATAAATTTAATGAGCAAAAAAAATTCAGATTTAGAATTATTAACATCAATAACCAGTCAAAAGTTAGATCAAAAAGTCAATAACGAAAAACAATTTAAAATTTTAATTGTTGATGATGAACCGATTAATCGTCAGGTACTTATTAACAATCTTTCTCTGTACAATTACGCCATTACTGAAGCGAGTAACGGACAAGAAGCTTTAGAGGTAATGGAAAGTGGTTTTATTCCAGACTTGATTTTACTTGATTTGATGATGCCCAAAATGACGGGTTATGAAGTGTGTCAAAAAATTCGCGATCGCTTTCCCGCTTATGAATTACCAATTGTGATGCTAACTGCTAAAAATCAAGTGAATGATATAGTAGAGGGATTTGAATCAGGCGCTAATGATTATCTCTGTAAACCTATTCAAAAACAGGAAATGTTAGCCAGAATCAGAACTCATATTTCGATTACGCAACTAACTTTAGCCTATGGGCGATTTGTCCCCCGTAACTTTCTAAGATTTTTAGGAAAGGAAAGCATTATTGATGTGCAAATTGGCGACCAAGTACAGCAAGAAATGACGGTAATGTTTTCTGACATTCGCTCATTTACCACCTTGTCAGAAGCGATGACACCGCAAGAAACATTTAATTTTATCAACTCTTATCTTAGTCAAGTTAGCCCTGTGATTCGACAAAATAAGGGATTTATTGATAAATATATTGGGGATGCAATTATGGCTTTATTTCCTGAGTCGGCAAATAATGCGGTACAGGCCGCCATTGCTATGCAAAAACAAGTAGTAATTTACAATCAACAAAGGCAACAGCAAGGTCAAGTTCCAATTGCGATTGGTATTGGTTTACACACAGGTAAATTAATGCTCGGTACGATTGGTGAATCTGAACGGATGGAAACTACAGTAATTGCTGATGCGGTGAATTTAGCTTCACGTTTGGAAGGTTTAACTAAGGTTTATGGAGCCGGAATTTTAATCAGTCATAATACTCTCTGTTGTCTTGACTATACTCAAGAACAATGCTTTAGATTTTTAGATCGGGTGATGGTAAAAGGGAAAAAATTAGCCGTTGCTGTTTTTGAAGTTTATGATGGAGATGAACCAGAACAAAAGCGATTAAAGCATCAAACTCAGGCACGTTTTGAAGTGGCGGTATTTCTCTACTATCAACAACAATTTCAGGAGGCGAAACACATATTTCAGGAGGTTTTACAGATTAATCCTCGCGATAAAGCGACGATGGTTTACATCAAGCGTTGTGAGAAATATCAACAGTATGGAGTCCCCGAAGGATGGGAAGGAATAGAAGCTTTAAGTGAGAAGTAATCTGCTACTAGAGGTGGAAGTTGATATAAAGTTAGCACAACCTGTTAGGAGGTAATACTATAATGCTAACTATCGCATCTCAAAACTTAACATCATGCTGTATTGGTGTAATAACCGATCCGCGATCGCAGCTTAGATATTTTTGATTTATTTGAGGAATTAAATTTATGACCGTTAACAAAACACCCCGCAAATTTCGCCTCCGTACCGCTCTGGTTGCGCCCTTTGTTTTACAAATTGTGACTGCGGTTGGTTTGGTGGGCTATCTCTCCTTCCGCAATGGTCAACAAGCAGTAAATGATGTAGCTACTCAGTTGCGGAATGATACTAACGATCGCATTAAGCAAAATCTAACTTATCTGCTTGCTATTCCCTTTCAATCCTTTGAAACCTATGATGCAGCCCTGAGCCAAAACCGCATCGATCTTAATAATGGGAGAGACGTAGAGAAGTTTCTATGGGGACAACTCCCTGCCTTTCCCCTTGTTGCTGCCGCAGCTTTTGTTACCCCCAATCAGGAGTTTTTTGCTGGTGAGCGGCAGGATGATGGCGAGATCGTCATCCGTACTTCGGAGGTAGAAAATAACCATACTTTGACTACCTATACCACCAGTCCAAAGGGGGAACGCCGGAAAATTATCAACGCCGGGAAACCTAACTTTGACCCCCGCAACCGCCCCTACTATAAAATTCCAGTGCAGCAAAAGCAAGCTGTTTGGGCAAAACTGTATCCTCACATTACAGGTAAATACCTATACATTGCGGCGAGCAAACCCATATATACCCAGACTGGAGATCTCCAAGGAGTGTGGATGACAAGCTTAAATCTGGTAATGTTTGGGGATTTTTTAAGCAAACTTAAAATCGGTAAAACTGGGCAAAGTTTTATTCTGGAACGTTCTGGAGAAATGATTGCCACTTCTACAGGGGAAAAGCCCTTTCAATATTACCCAGATAAGGTTGTCCAACTGCCAGAGCAAAAAGTTGAACGACTCAACGTTGTCAATAGTAGCAATGCTATCACCCAAAAAGCGAGTCAAGCTTTGCTAGAGCAGTTTCATGATTTTCAAAATATCCAAGCATCTCATCAACTGAAATTTACCGTCGATGGTAAAAATTATTTCGTCCAAGTCGATCCTTTTCGAGATAGTAAAGGTATTGACTGGTTGGTGGTGGTGACTATTCCAGAAGAAGACTTTATGGCACAAATTAATGCCAATAATAACAACACAATCCGGCTGTGTTTACTGGCTTTAGGAGTAGCGATCGCCGTTGGCATCTTCACCGCAGGTTTAATTACTAAACCCATTCTTAAATTAACTCAAGCCTCTCAAGAACTTGCCAAAGGAAATCTGGATCGACAGCTAGAAATAAGTGATGCAATCGAAATTGAAGAAATTGAAACCCTAGAACAATCATTCAACAGCATGGCTTCCCAACTCAAAGCATCCTTTAGCACCCTGGAAGCACAAAAAGAAACTTTAGCCGATCAAAATCAAGAACTACATCATCTCGACCAACTTAAAGACGAATTTTTAGCGAATACCTCCC
>NZ_JARFTR010000084.1:0-6667 GCF_029167235.1 Kamptonema sp. UHCC 0994
GAGCAATAACGATGTCATTGCGAGCGAAGCGAAGCAATCTCAGGGCATTGAGATTGCTTCGCTTCGCTCGCAATGACACCCAATATAAAAGTTTTTAATTGGGTACATACTGCCCTTAATTAGCCGTTAACAGTTAACAGTTAACAGTTAACTACTAACTGTTAACTACTAACAAACTTAACCGCTGAAGAATTCAAATTGTATTCTGAATCTTGTAACGACCAAGCTTGACCATCGAGAGCCATTTGCTCAATTACACTTGCTAGACGCAGAGCTTTTAGAGCCTGTTCTCCCCCGACAGAAGGCTGATTTCCACCGCGCACGCAGTTGACAAAATGTTCTAATTCTGCATGGAGCGGTTCAATATTGCTGGTGTAAACCTTCTCAATTAACCCATCCTGACGGTAAAGCACCTGACCGTAATCAGTCACATAATTAGCCGTCGTTTGTCGGTGAATCAAGATTTCATTATTAAGAAAATCTGCCTCCGTCAGAGAATTTTTACAGTGAGCTACAATCGAACGCAACTTGCGGTGCGTCACCTTGCTTGCAGTCAGGGTAGCCACAATCCCGTTAGCAAAGTTCAAAGTAGCTGTCACGTAATCTAAATAACCGGAGTCAGAGGCACGGCTGCCACTAGCAGTGAGATTAGCCACTGGTGCAGCGGCCAATTCCAGTAACAAGTCAATGTCGTGGATCATGAGATCCAAAACCACCGATACATCGTTCGCCCGCTGAGAATACGGACTCATACGGTGGGCTTCTAAAGCCAGTAACTCTTCAGTCTTCAGCACTTTGCCGAGTTCCTGAAAAGCTGGATTAAAGCGTTCGATGTGGCCAACTTGCAAAATGCTGTGCGACTGTGCAGCAGCATTTACCAGAGATTCAGCCTCGGAAATACTCGCAGCTATCGGTTTTTCAATTAATACGTGAATTCCCGCTTGGAGACAAGTCATCCCCACAGCGTGATGTAGACGAGTGGGGACAGCGACGCAAACTGCATCTACGTGGTTTAGCAAATCTCGATAGTCCTCAAAAAAGCGAACTCGGTATTTGCTAGCTACGTCTATCCCTCGCTCCACATTAATATCTGAAACACCCACGAGTTCGACATCTTTTAACAAGCTCAAAACTCGTGTATGGTGTTGGCCCATATTGCCAACCCCAATTACCCCAATGCGAAGGGGTTCGGGTTGACCTCGCTGGGCAAAAACGTTATGTCCCACTGACATCCTATCTAGCACTCCTGGATTCTCCTCCACCACAGGAATCAAGCTGATTGGCATCCCTCAGCCACTCAAAGCCATCCAGATACTACCACAGTCACTCTATATGTGAAGAATTTCTAAGCAGAGTACCATTCCCAAATTTTGGATGGGTAATTTTACTTTCTCCCAATTTAAACGGACTTGAGCAATTTTTCCTATCTCTAGGGACAGAGTAAGTAAATTTCCCTATCCTCCCCATCTGCCCCGCCCCCCTGCACCCTCCCTCAAGAGGGCCCCATCTGCCCCGCCCCTATGCACCCCGTTCCCCATCTCCCGCTCCTTGCATAGTCGGTCAGGGTAGTTCATTATAGAAAGCTGGTATCAAGCAATGAAAGCTTGACTTTTAAGTGTAGGTTGTGGGTGAGGGCGAAAAAATTGCTGAAATCGATGAAAGGCGTTGTTGAGAAGGCCGGAAGAGTTGGTCACAGGTTTCCTGTTTCCTCCCAGTTAGGGACAAAACTTAGTTTGCTGCTGACATTGGTGCGGCGAGATTTGGAGGCTCAATACAAAGGTTCGATTCTGGGTAACTTGTGGCCTCTGCTGAATCAGTTATCCCAACTGCTGATTTACACCTATGTTTTTTCAATTGTTCTCAAGGTGAAACTGAATCTGCAAGGGTTCCCGGATAATAGCAATATTACTTTCGGGGTTTGGCTGTTCGCAGGTTTGCTACCTTGGACTGCCTTTACTACTGGCTTGACAAAAGCTGCTGTATCTGTTATGGGGCAGCCTAATCTAGTGAAAAAAGTTGTATTTCCCTTGGGATTATTGCCGCTGGTGCCGATTTTGTCGGTATTTATTGAGAGTTCTCTAGGTTTGATTGCGTTGATTACGATAGTAGCGGTGTCGTCTCAAAAGCTGCACGCTACTTTGTGGTTGCTGCCGCTGGTTTGGCTACCGCAGTTGTTGCTGACGGCGGGTTTCGGGTATTTGGCTGCGGGATTAACGGTGTTTTTGCGCGATATTCCCCAGAGTTTAGGTGTTATCCTAAATCTTTGGTTCTATTTAACGCCTATTGTTTATCCTGCGACTGTAATTCCTGAACAGTGGCGAGTTTGGATATTTTGGCTAAATCCTTTGGCTGCGATCGCAGAAGTTTATCGCGATATCATACTGTTGGGTGAAGTAAAGCATTGGGCCGAGTGGGGAGGAGCCTCCGCAATCTCCCTAGCTGTATTTTACGGAGGCATTTTGGTTTATCGGCGATTGCGTCCTGCCTTTGCTGATGTATTGTAGGGGTGTCTTGAGTGAGTGAGTTTTGATCTCGGCATGACGGAAACTGTAATTTCACTAAAAAATGTGTCCAAATGTTTTAAGCGGTACAAACATCCTGTAGACCGCTTAAAAGAAATGATCTTTCCTGGCAAAAAACTAGCTGATGAGTTTTGGGCTTTGCGAGACATTAACATCCAAATTCCCAAGGGGCAAACTTTAGGTATTGTTGGCCGTAACGGTTCTGGGAAAAGTACGCTTCTACAAATTATTGTCGGTACGCTCACGCCAACGACAGGGGAAGTAGACGTTAAAGGTAGAATTTCAGCTTTATTAGAGCTAGGAAGTGGGTTTAATCCTGAATTTACTGGAAGACAGAATGTATTTTTCAATGCTCAGTTGCTCGGATTTAATCAAAAAGAAACTGAAAATAAATTCGATCAAATAGCGGCTTTTGCTGACATCGGCGATTTTATCGATCAGCCAGTCAAAACTTACTCTAGTGGGATGTTTGTTAGGTTGGCTTTTGCTGTTGCCACTAGCGTAGACCCTGATATTCTGGTAGTTGATGAAGCTCTTTCTGTGGGTGATGAAGCCTTTCAGCGCAAATGTTTTGCTCGCCTCCAAATTATTCAAGAAAGAGGAGGGACTATTCTTTTTGTCTCTCACGCGGCTTCTTCTGTTACTCAACTTTGTAAGTCAGCAATTTTAATGGATCATGGGGAATTGCTACTGACTCATACTCCGAAGTTGGTGATTTCTAAATATCAGAAAATGATTTATGCAGAGCCAGATAAAGCTGAAGAATTGAAAGCTGAAATCCGGGAATTGAATAAATTAGTTAAGCAAGAAGCGGAAAATCATCATCAATCTAGTTTAGAGACAAAAAATGGAAATTCACCGGCAAAAAATGGAGAAATCAAAAAAGAGCCAGTAATTTCAAGAGCCATAGAATATTATGAATTTTACGATCCAGGAATGATACCTGCTGATACGGTAAGGTATCCTTCTCGTGGTGCTGAAATCATCAATCCTTGCATTACTACACTGAAGGGGAAAGTAATTAATCACTTGATTGGTCGTCAAGAGTATATTTACACTTACTCAGTGATTTTCTTTAAATCTACGTCCAAAGTTCGGTTTGGAATGTTGATTAAAACTATTAGCGGTTTTGAGTTGGCTGGTTCTTCCTTAAATGCTGCGTCTCAATCACTGCAATATGTTGAAGCCGGTACAACAGTTTCAGTAAATTTTCGGTTTAAATGTCTGTTAAATCCAGGGGTTTATTTCCTCAATGCTGGCGTGGTAGGAATGGTAGATGACGATCTAACTTATCTAGATCGCTGTGTTGATGTTGCTATGTTTAGAGTTCAGCCTTGTGCGGAGTCTCACAGTAATGGAATTGTTGACTTGGTAATCGAGCCGTGCTTAACTGTTGTGAATACTGATTTTATTAATCAAGAGCAGGAAAGTGAGGTTGTCTAATAATAGTATGCAAGTTATTGTCAAAATGAATATGGATTCGCCAGAAAGCTCCGCTGTCAAAGTATTTATTGAAAATCAAGCTAAGTTTCCTGAAAATTTCAAACCCAACATCTGCGAAGATGATGAAATGTATTTATATAGCCTGAGTAACTTAGATAACGACCGAGATCGGGCTGTTGTTCGTTACTATGCTATTGGTCGCCGGATTTTAGATTCAGTTAAACAGATTGTGGAATGGCATTTTGATAAATTTGACAATGTATCATCTTTCCTTGATTTTGCCTGCGGTTATGGTCGTTTTACTCGTTTTTTAATCCAAGAATTACCGCCGGAACAGATTTGGGTTTCTGATATCTATGCGAATGCGGTTAAGTTTCAAGAAGAATATTTCGGTGTTAATGGTATTGTCTCGACTAGAAATCCTGAAGATTATGTGGTTGAGCAAAAGTTTGACTGCATTTTGGCTTGTTCTTTCTTCAGCCATATGCCGGAAAAAACTTTTGTAAATTGGATGCAAAATTTGTATGATTTACTATCGCCTCAAGGTCTAATTATGTTCAGCGTACTGGACATGGAACTTTTGCCTGCTCATGTGGAAGTACCGCCTTCAGGAATTGTTTTTAGTCCATTGAGTGAGAGTCGGTCTTTAGATAAAGAAGAATACGGCACTACTTATGTAACCGAGGAATATGTTAATAAAATTATCGATCGAGTCAGTGGTGGAAAAGCAGTTGTTCACCGGATTCCTAAAGGAATTAGTAGATATCAAGACTTGTATTTAGTAAGTAATGAAAAGGTAAAAGATTTTTCAAGTTTTAACTTTAAACATCACCCGGAAGGTTATCTTGAAGTTGCCTACATTACTCCTAGTGGTAGAATTAATCTAGAAGGCTGGGCGGCAGATTTTAATTATGGCGGTAGAATCGAGGAAGTGCAAGTGCTTGTAAATGGTCAGATTGTGCAAAGATGCAGACCATTTGATGACCGGGAAGATGTTGCTGAATATTTTAAAACAAAGACAGCATTGCATTCAGGTTGGGGTTGTTATTTAGGCAAAGATAAGGTTTTACCGCAGGATATAGTGATGATTAAAGCCATTAATAACTCCGGTCTGGAATGGGTTATAGAAAATTGTACTTTAGAATCACTTTTGAAGCTGAAGGAATCCGCAGCGCAGAGTCTCTCAACTGAAGCCAAACTCGAACAAACTCAAAGTCAGCTATTATTTACCCAGGAAAAACTGGAGGAAACTAAAACTGAGCTATATGCTTTGATGAGACAATTAGAGCAAACACAAGCTCAGCTATTATCTACTCAAGAAAAACTGGGAGAAACTCAAACTGAACTAGCCTCAGTTGAGGTACAATTAGAGCAAACTCAGATTCAGCTAGCCTGTACTCAAGGAGAAAAAGAGCGATCGCAATCTAGAATTATGGCAATGGAGAGTAGTAAATTTTGGAAGTTGAGAGCGGAATGGTTTCGAGTTAAGCGGGCGATGGGGTTAGCTGGAGAAAATGAATGAGGAGGATGGCTTTAGGAATCCCTAAAGAGAATAGAATTTATGAATGTAACTGAGACTAAATCATCTGTTTTTATCGTTGCCGGAATGCACCGCTCCGGTACATCTTTAACAGCTTCTCTTCTTCAGAAAGTAGGGGTAAATATTGGCGAAAACTTGGTGGGGCCTGCCTACGGCAATGTTAAGGGACATTTTGAGAATGTTGATTTTGTGGAGTTTCACAAGGCTGTTTTGCGATCTCAAGGTATAGATGATTTGGGGTCTACTTTACAAAAAGAGATTGCGGTTCCAGATGAATATGTAGAACAAGCTCAAAATATTATTCGCAAAAGTAAGGGTTATTTGCTCTGGGGATGGAAAGATCCGCGCACAACTCTTTTCTTAAATTTTTGGCTGAATTTACTGCCTGATGCCAATGTTATATTTGTCTATCGTTCTCCTTGGGAAGTTGTAGATTCTCTATACCGCAGGGCCACAGATAGTAGCTTGTTAAATAGCCCAGAAATGGCTGTTAAAATGTGGATTCACTATAACAAAAAAGTATTAGAATTTTATCAGCAATTCCCGGAACGTTGTTTTTTAGCTCATGTTGATGCCGTTGGTAATAAAGCCGAGGATTTTGTAGCAACAATTAACAATAAATTTCAGGTGGATTTGCCTGCACCGCCACCAGATAATTTTGAAAAATCTTTATTAGTAAATGAAATTTTACAAACTCACAGGCCGAGTTTGATCGATCGGTATTTTCCAGAGGCTTTAGTAGTTTACAGCGAACTTGAGGAGAAAGCCTTAAATCTTAGTAGCGGAATGGCTGTAAGTGATGCTGAATTTATTAAGCAATCTACCTCCCAGTCTTGGGTTTTTCAAGACTGGCTAGAAATTCGCCAACTGGAAAAACAAAAGAAAATTATTAAATCTGAGCTTGAACAATGGCAAGAACAATTTAGTGAAGCTCAAGGTAAAGTAATAGATTTAGAAACTGAATTAGGTTCGACTCAGGTAAAACTGGCGGGTACTGAAGCGCAATTTCAAGAAGCTTTAGCTAAGGTTTTGGGATTAGAAACTGAATTAGGTTCGACTCAGGTAAAACTGGCGGGTACTGAAGCGCAATTTCAAGAAGCTTTAGCTAAGGTTTTGGGATTAGAAACTGAATTAGGTTCGACTCAGGTAAAACTGGCGGGTA
>NZ_JARFTR010000084.1:6767-22025 GCF_029167235.1 Kamptonema sp. UHCC 0994
CTGAGGCGCAATTTCAAGAAGCTTTAGCTAAGGTTTTGGGATTAGAAACTGAATTAGGTTCGACTCAGGTAAAACTGGCGGGTACTGAGGCGCAATTTCAAGAAGCGTTAGCTAAGGTTTTGGGATTAGAAACTGAATTAGGTTCGACTCAGTTAAAATTGGCGGGTACTGAGGCGCAATTTCAAGAAGCTTTAGCTAAGGTTTTGGGATTAGAAACTGAATTAGGTTCGACTCAGGGAATAGTTGAGGCAAAGGAAGCACAATTGCAAGAAATTGCCGCTCAATTTGCAGAGCTAGAAACCGAGCTAGGTTCTACTAAAGTAGAATTTAAAGAAATTATGGCGCAAATAGACCGTTCGCGCTTAGAGGCTGAAGAATTTCGTACCGAAATTGCTGCAATTAAGTCTTCTAAATTATGGAAATTGAGAGAAAAATGGTTAGACTTAAAGCGTCGCCTGCGCGATTTACCTCCTCGATTTTTCTTGGTTCTAGATGCGCCTGCTAGTTGGGATATTGATGGTGAGAAGCTACAAATCGCTGGTTGGTTATTTCATAATAGAATCAGCATTAAAGCGGTACGAGCCAGGATTGGGGAAAAGTATTTTGAGGGAGTTTATGGAATAGGGAGAGGCGATGTCGGTCTATCTTACCCCCATATTTCCAATGCAGTCAAATCGGGTTTTAGGATTGATTTTCAACCGCCTGTGGGACGACAAAAACTGCTGTTAGAGGTGCAAGATAGCCAAGAAAAATGGCATTTAGTTACATCTTATTCTCTCTCAGTTTCGACAATTAAAGCTGCTTTTGATGCGCCAGTAGAACAGCAGCAAAATCAAGGACAAATCTTGTTTGCAGGTTGGTGTTGCCATCCAGATCGAAAAGTTACTAAATTGACTTTGTACTGCGGAGACATTGCTATAGATTGTGCCTATGGTTTGCGACGCAAAGATGTCGGAGAGGTTTTCCCTGATTGGGTTGGTAGTTCTGAAAGTGGCTTCGAGGCGTTGGTTAATTTACCGCCGGGAGAATGGCAAATTTCTCTGCAAGCACAGCTAGAAAATGGGGAAATACTGTCATTTCAATCACCTAAAATATTGACGGTGCTGCGTTATAGTATCTGGCAGAGAGGGATAGATAAATTACAGGAAGTCTCGCGATTTGCAGGGGCCATCAGTAAGCGAATGGAAGAGAGAAAACAACGCCTCGGTAGAATTCTCCCTATGCCTTGGGAAATAGCTAAGGTGGCACGTCAGGTAGTAGCAATTTATCGGCAACAAAAACAATTAAGTTCGCCGGGTGACTTACAATTACCGGGTGGTTTTGTGATACCGCAGCCAATAGATGCTTACGATGCTTGGCTAGAAGTAAATCAGTGGAACAAACGCGCACGCAAATACCTAATTTCTCGTCTAGAATTGTGTCAGCAAAAATTACCCAAAATTTCTGTGGTGATGCCAGTCTATAATCCACCAGTAGAATTTTTGGAGATGGCGATTATCAGCGTTACCAAGCAGGTTTATCAAGATTGGGAACTTTGTATTGCTGATGATTGTAGCACAGATGAAACTGTTGCTAAAACTTTGAAAAAATGGGCAGAACAAGATAGCCGTATTCGCCTAACGTTTCGCACTAAAAACGGTAATATTAGCGCTGCTACAAATAGCGCCGCCGAACTTGCTACAGGCGATTTTCTCTTGTTTCTTGATAACGATGATGAACTGACTCCCGACGCATTAGGGGAAGTTGCTTTATATCTAGCCGCACATCCAGAAGTAGATTTCCTCTACTCAGACGATGACAAAATTGATACTGAAGGTCATCGATTTTGCCCGCAATTCAAACCTGATTGGTCGCCAGAATTGCTGCTTTCCTATATGTATCTTGGTCATTTGTGCGTGGTGAGAAGTCAAATTTTTGAGAAAATTGGCGGCTTGCGGCTAGGGTTTGAAGGGTCGCAAGATTACGATTTTGCTTTGAGAGCTACAGAAGTTTCTCGTCAAGTTGGACATCTACCATTAGTATTATATCATTGGCGAACAGCGCCAGGTTCTACAGCTATATCAGGGGCTGCTAAACCGGCTAGTTTTGGCGCAGGTCAAAAAGCAATTCAAGAAGCTTTAGAACGGCGAAATATTGAGGGTAGTGTATATCAGCCAGACTGGGCAAGTAAAGAAAATTTGGGAATATTCTCCCAGCATTTTCCTGACAATGGGCCTGCTGTAACGATTATTATCCCTACCAAAAATCAGTTAATGTTGCTGAAAGGTTGTCTGGATTCTCTCAAAAAGACGACTTATCAAAATTATCAAGTAGTTGTGATTGACAATGAAAGCGACGATCCTAAGACACTAGAATATTTAAATCAGATTCCTCATCAAGTTTTGCGGATTAAAAATGAAGGCGGTAAATTTAGTTTTGCTGCTATTAATAACCGTGCTGCGGAAAAATCAGACGGCGATTATATATTATTTTTGAATAACGATACTGAGGTAATTAATCCACGCTGGTTGAGTCAAATGGTAGGCTATGCTCAGGTTTCTGGAGTGGGTGCAGTTGGTGCGAGACTTTTGTATCCTGATAGTAGGATTCAGCACGCTGGGGTAATTCATGGATTGCATCATGGTTTAGCTGGTCATGCTTTTAAGTTAATGTCTAGCGACAACCGGGGTTATCTTTCTCTGGCAATGGTGACGCGAAATTACTCAGCGGTGACAGCAGCTTGTATGCTAACACCACGTAATTTGTTCTTAGAATTGGGCGGTTTTGATGAGCAAAACTTTGCCGTTGCTTACAACGATGTTGACTATGGATATCGCTTGTTAGAACAGGGTTATCGCTCAGTTTATTGTCCTGATGCTGAACTTCTCCATCGTGAAGGTACTTCTAGGGGTTTTAACGATAATCCGAAGGAAGTTGCAGCATATCGACGCAAGTATGCGGGGAAAGTAGATGATTTTTATAGTCCTCACTTATCTTTAGATGATGAGTATTTTCGGATTCAACCTCGTAGATTCTTTTTGAAGGAAGAAGGAAGAAGGAAGAAGGAAGAAGGAAGAAATGCAGTCACATTTCGACCAAAATTGTTGATGTGTAGCAATTCTTTAGATTTCACGGGTGCGCCACTACATCAATATGAAATAGCTGTGGAATTGTTTTCTAAAGGGATAATTGAACCTGTTATATTTTGCGTTACAGATGGCCCGTTGCGGGAGGTTTATGAACAGCATGGTATGAAAGTAATTGTTCGCGATCACCCGCTGGAACATATTTATCAGCGCGATGGTTACGATCGGGCAATCCAAATTTTTGCGAAAGAGGTTGAAAGCTATAATGTTGATGTAATTTATGTCAATACTTTAGAAAACTTTTTCATGGTAGATGTTGCCGATAAACTTGGTATTTCTTCAGTGTGGAATGTGCATGAAAGCGATCCTTGGCAAACTTATTTTGATAGGTTTGGGCCGGAAATTGCTGCTAGAGCTCTTGAGTGTTTTCGATTTCCTTATCAGGTAATTTTTGTAGCTGATGCGACGCGGGATAGATATTCGCAACTCAATAGCCACTATAATTTCAGAGTGATTCACAATGGGTTAGATTTAAGTAGATTAGATCGGTCTGGAAATTCAGATTTATCGAGGAAACTTCTTGGTGTTGAACCAGATGATGTTATGATTTTGCTGTTGGGTACGGTCTGCGAACGCAAAGGTCAGCAAGACTTGGTGAAAGCACTTTCCTATTTACCTGAAAAATGGCATAATCGTATTAGATGTTTTATGGTCGGCGATCGCCCCAGTCTTTACAGCAACAAATTGGCTGCAATGGTCAATGAATTGCCAGAAGAATTGCGAAAACGGGTAAGTTTAGTTGCTGAAACTCCAGAGACAGCAAAGTATTACAAAGCAGCAGATATTTTTGTTTGTACGTCTCGCGTAGAAAGTTTTCCTAGGGTGATTTTAGAGGCAATGGCTTACGATTTACCAATCGTGACAACGCCAGTATTTGGGATCAAAGAACAAGTTAGACCTGGTATCAATGGTTTATTTTACACCCCCGATCGACCGGAAGAACTGGCGGCATCTATTTTATCTCTGTTGGAGGATGAAACACTGCGCCAGCGTCTTGCCGAAAATGCCAAATATGTTTTAGAATCATTGAATACTTTTGAGGAGATGACTCAAGATTATGGTCAGATTTTTTGTGAAGCGTACCTCAATCACAAAAAAAATTAAATGAGGAATTTAAACTACATTTTAATTAAATAAACCCGCTAGAAATTTTATGGTTAAGTCAATAAAACGGTTAATTAAAAAGGTTATCAAACGACTTTTATTGATACCAGATAAGAAAGATTTAACCATATCCGATTGGCTGCAAAAATATGGTTTGTCTCAAGCCAGAAACTACTGGGAAACGACTCCCAGGGCCGGGGTGGCTAGCCAATGGGTATCTAATCCAATTATTGAAGAGTCTATTAACAAGCGAATGTCTGGGGGAGAGACGCAAAAATATTGGCTGGCTTGGTTAATTGAAGATTTTTTTGCTTGCCAAAAATTTGACAGATTATTATCGATTGGATGTGGTATTGGCAATCACGAAGTAATTATAGCAAAATTAGGTTTAGCTAAACATATCGATGCCTTTGACTTTTCGGATGCTTCTTTAGAAATTGCCAGAAAAAATGCAGACTTAGCAGGAGTAAATATTAATTTTTATCAAGATGACTTCAATAATTTTAAAATTAATGAAAACCATAAGTATGACGTTATATTTTGTTCTGGTTCTCTGCACCATGTTAAAGAAATTGAACGCTTCATGTCAATTGTTCATCAATCTTTAAAGCCGGAGGGTTACTTAATAGTTAATGAATATGTGGGAGACTGCTATAATATCTACAGCCAGCATCAAGTAGATTTGATCAATCGGTTATATAATTGCTTTCCAGACGAACTAAAATCGGGCAAAATGGAAACATTTATTAACCCAACACTTAAACAGGTATTTGAAGCAGATCCTTCTGAGGCCGTGCGCTCAAAACTGATACTTCCCTTACTTGCCGAATATTTTGAAATGGAAGTTTTTAACCCCCTTGGAGGAGCAATCTTACACCCAATGTATCCGTTATTAGATCACAGTCAATTTTTACCAGGAGATGCAAAAGGAGAAGCAATTATTAGGTTACTTCTAGAATTTGAAGATATTTTAATGGAGTTACCGGGAGGATTACAAACAGATTTTTGTTTAAGCATTTTGCGACCAAAAGATATATAATTAACATAATTAGCAATTAAGCAAGATTTTTGTAACGCCGCCCTCTGGGCGGTATCCTAAACGCCCAGAGGGCGGCGTTACATTAGGAAATACGGGAACTTATTACAAACTTAAACATCAACACCATTGACATTGGAAAGTTAAAAACATGAAAATTGATTATGAGGGAGCCTGGGACAGTTACGCCCAGCAATGGCAAAAAAATAACCCCGAATTGGGTCATATTGGCGATGAATGGATTGGCAAAGCAGCCGGGGCAGCTAACTCATTAGCAGAGTATGAAACGCTGATAGAAGAGCGATTTATTGCGCCTTATATTAAAAAAGAGCATACAGTTTTAGAAATTGGGATCGGCGGCGGGCGGACGGGAGCAATGTTGCTAAAATATTGCGATCGCGTGATTTGTGCTGATATTTCCAGTGAAATGTTGCAAGCAGCGCGATCGCGCTTAGGTGACGAGCGAGTTACTTATGTTAAACTCAATGGTCTAACATTGGGAGGTATTAATCCTAGCTCCGTAGATATTTGCTTTTGCTACGATACAATGGTGCACATAGAACCCAGAGATATTTTTAACTACCTGACTCAGATTCCTAAAGTTTTGCGGGGGGATGCTATCTGTGTATTTCACCACAGCAACATTTTCACTGAATTAGGTTGGGAAAAATTCTTGAGTGATTGGCATCTCAACTTAATGGGCCACCGAGATGGAACTGCTTTTTCAATTATGACTGATACAATTATGGAAAAATTTCTTACCCATTTGAACTACAAAATCCTGCTGAAAGATGCCTCTTCTGTCCCGCGAGATTGCGTCTGGGTTTGTCAAGCCCCAAGCTATTAATAACTCATTACAATTATCACCGTTCTTCCTTCTTCCTTCAACAATGCGAGCATTATTTCTTCACCCCAACTTTCCCGCCCAATACCGCCACATCATCACCGCTTTAGGTGCCGATCCCAAAAATCAGATTGTTTTCGGAACGAAAAATGAGCGTCAAGAATGGAATATTCCAGGCGTTCGCAAAGCAGTATTTACGCCTAGCCGCGAACCGCATCCCCAGACTCACCACTATGTCCGGCCCTTAGAAAGTGGTGTGATTTACGGGCAGGCGGTGTTTAGAATGGCAGAACAATTAAAAGCACAAGGTTTTGTTCCTGATGTGATTTGCGGTCATTCTGGATGGGGGCCAACACTATTTGTTAAAGAAGCTTTTCCTAACACTCCACTGCTGTGTTATTTCGAGTGGTTTTATCACTCTGTTAATTCCGATGCAGATTTCGATCCAGCGGAACCTTTAACCATCGATGATATGGCTAGAATTCGGGTAAAAAATGCGCCGATTTTAATTGATTTATACTCCTGTGATTGGGGGTTATCGCCTACTTATTGGCAGCGATCGCAATTTCCCCAAGAATTTCAGCGAAAGCTTTCTGTACTCCATGATGGCGTAGATACTGAATATTTTAAACCTAATCCCGGAGCCAAACTTGTTTTACCAAATTTAGATTTATCAGGAGTGGATGAAATTGTTACTTATGTATCGCGGGGAATGGAACCCTATCGCGGTTTTCCCGAATTTATTGAATCCATTGCTTATTTGCAAGAACGCCGTCAAAATTGCCATGTTGTAGTTGTCGCATCAGAAAGAGTTTGCTACGGCAAATCTTTACCTAATGGTGAAAATTACAAAGATTATATGCTTAAGAAAGTGCCGCTGGATTTATCTAGAGTTCATTTTGTTGGCACTCTTCCTTATGGTTTATATCTGAAAGTAATTCAGGCCTCCGATGCTCATGTTTATTTAACTAGACCTTTTGTGTTATCTTGGTCGATGATTGAGTCGATGTCAACGGGATGTTTAGTAATTGGTTCTGATACGCCGCCTGTGAGAGAAGTTATCCGTGATGGGGAAAATGGTTTGTTAGTAGATTTCTTCTCGCCTAAGCATATTGCGGATCGGATTAGTGAAGTTTTGGATCATCCTACTCGCATGGCTGAATTGCGCGTAAAAGCGCGTCAAACTGCTTTAGAAAAGTATAATTTGTCTAAGTTATTGCCACAACATTTGGAGTTGATTAGTCAGGTGGCAAATCGTTCTTATCCGCCTACTATTGGCATGGAACCGGAGCGAGAATTGGCGGCAATGTCCACAATTAGGATTTAGGTTAGACCTCTTGTAAAAATCGTGGCGATTGAATCATGGCGCTTGAAATCGCGGCTACACGAACAAAGTCCGCCTATTGATCGATTTTTACAATAGGGAAATTTTAGGGTTGCGGCAAATCGAAATCAGGCCCGCAACCCTCGATCGCGCAACCAAGCATCAACCCAAACAGCATCCACCTCGGACAACGACGGCACAACCTCCCCATTATAATCTATCTTCAAATCATAAGCCGCAACATCATAAATCTCATTTAATAAAGAGAACAAATCAATCATCGGTTCCGCATCCTCAGATCGCAATGGCAAGGGAAATACAGGCATTATATTCTGTAAATTAAAAGCATATAAATCCGCATTCGGTCGCCGATTTCCCCGACAAACTAAAATCCGATAGTGACTCTCAATATTATTCTCAATCACAGGCATCGGCTTGCCACTTCTCAATAAATCAATCTCCACTAAATTAGTTCTACTCCCTAAAATTTCCTCCCGCTTCTCTTCATACATTTCTCGCCCTTTCCCAGTCCGTTTATTGGTAGGTGAAAGCAATTCAATCACCGTCACGACTTCTTTTGTTGCCACATTTTTAATTTCTAAATATCCTTCTCTAACTGTTATAGGCATGGGAATTGTTACTTTCATCGACTGTGTTGGAGGCGCTGCAATTGCGACATTAGATGTTGTAGAATTTGTAGCAATCTGCGGCCGTAATATCGTTACATCGGGAATCCCCACCGTCAGCGAATCGTCGATACTTTCATACACTCGCACCTCGACGGAAACTAAATATTTAGGACGCAATTGGGGGCCTAACAATCTTACCAGTTCACTAATTAGCAAGTGATGTATCCCTGGCCAAAAGTGAGGATGTTCTAAATAAGGATTCATACCCGGAAATGGAGAAGGCATAGATTTAACTCCTGTAACTTTGATTAATCCCAGTTTAACATTGCCTCTGCTGAATATCAATCAACAGAGGCAATTAATGTTAACTATCAAGCATTTGGTTCAATTCCTAATTCCCGCAATTGTGCCGCCAAAGTTTCAGCGCGTTGCTGTGCAACTTCAGCGACTTCTGCCGGTGTTGGAACTAATTGCCCTTCCCTCGTAAAAAAGCGCAATTGACGATTTTGGACACCCAAATATAACTCTAACTGCTGACTCCAAAGCCAACCTCGATCGTTAGCTTCCAAGGGTTGATATTGACCACCAACTAATAGAAAACCAGCCAACTCTAATCTATTTGGATGAAACCAAAAATATTCCGGTGTCCGAAACACATCCTGATAAATTTGTTTCTTCAAACCCTTGTCAACTTGTGCCGTACTCTGAGAAATAATTTCGACAATCACATTAGGATATTGACCATTTTCACCCCAAACCACCCAACTTTTACGATGTTTGCGTTCTGTTCCCAAAACCACAAAAAAATCAGGGCCGCGAAAATCCTGAGACTTACGTTGTTCAGGACTATAATAAATCGTTAAATTTCCAGTCGCATAGAAATCATTACGATCTCGCCACAACCAAGTAAGACAATCAATCAGTAACTGCATTTGCAGCCAATGTAAATCACTTTCCAAAGGTGGTTCATCACTCCATAAATCAGTAGGTGGAAATACAATTACTTCCGGCAATTCCTCTGTGGACTCTAAATCTTGATCGACTAAATCTTGTGCAACAAGAGACATAATAACCTGGCATCCCGGCAAAAACACTTAATCTAAGTTTAGCAAAATTCCCAAAAAAAGGGAAGAAATTTTCACTCTTTCCTCTTCTTCTACCCGGCATTAAGGGCGAACTATGACCGTAGATAATTTATTGGTTAAAAGCAAAGATTTACTGTCGGAATACTTCGCCCCTACTTTTACCTCATTTCATACCCAAACAAATTAGGATCGACTTCCCCCAAATTCAAATCATCCAAACCATACTCAACCCAACGTCGCTCAACCATAGCTGCCACATCAGCATCAGACTCCAAAGCTTCCCCCCATTCATGGTCAGTTTCCGGTGGCATCTTAGTAGTAGCATCAATTCCCATTCTTCCCCCTAAACCAATCTTTTCACTAGCAAAATCTAAAGTATCAAACGGTGTATTCGGCAAAATAAAAACATCTCGCGAAGGGTCAACTTTAGAACTAATTGCCCATACTACTTGACGTGGATCGCGAATGTTGATACTCTTATCTACAACAATCACAAACTTAGTGTAAGTAAACTGCGGTAAAGCACTCCAAAAAGCCAAAGCCGCACGCCGCGCTTGACCCGGATAAGCCTTATCAATGGAAATAATTGCGGCCTTATAACTGAGCGCTTCCATTGGCAAGAAAAAGTCCACAATTTCCGAGACTTGCTGACGTAAAATCGGAGTATAAATTCGATTCAGGGCAATCGCCATCATCGCTTCTTCTTTCGGCGGGCGGCCGCTAAAAGTAGTTAGATAAATTGGCTCTTTCCGATGCGTCATACAGTGGAATCGAACCAGCGGCGAATCCTCAACTCCCCCGTAATATCCCATGTGATCCCCAAAAGGGCCATCGGGTAAAACTTCTCCTGGTGTAATCGTTCCTTCTAACACAAATTCCGAGTCCGCAGGCACTTCTAAATCGAGCGTTTTACACTTCGCCAACTGCACCCCAGAACCGCCATAAAGTCCGGCAAATAACCATTCTGATAAATCAACCGGGATCGGTGTAGCAGCGGCCATGATAATCAGGGGATCGACACCAAGCGCGATGGCAATTTCTAACTTTTTACCAGCCTGCGTTGCCTTCCGCAAATGTCGCGCCCCACCGCGTACAGATAGCCAATGAACTGTCATGGTATTGGGGGATTGTAACTGCAACCGATAAACACCAACATTCGGCGTTCCCGTCTCGCAATCCTTTGTAATTACTAGACCCAAAGTAATAATTTTTCCCGCATCTCCCGGATAAGGTCGAATCATAGGAATTTGAGACAAATCGAGTCCATCACCCTCAATTACAACCTGTTGACAAGCAGGGAAAAAATCGCGACCTGGTTTGGCTTTAATTACATCAAAAAGCACCTTGCCAAAATCTATCGCCTGCGAAATTTTCTTAGGCGGCTTTGGCTGTTGTAACATCCCCAATTTCTTGCCCAATTCCTCCAATTCCGCAGGCTTTGACATATTCATCGCCCAGCAAACCCGTTCCTCAGTCCCCAACAGGTTAATCGCCACCGGAAAAGCCGATCCTTTGACATTTTCAAACAGCAGCCCAGGGCCGCCCTGTTGCAGCATCCGGTTAGAAATCTCCGCAATCTCCAAATTTGGGTCAACTAAAGCCTGAATTCGCCGTAATTGCCCTCTTTCTTCCAGAATTTTCAGGAATCCTCGCAGGTCTCTTGCCATAATAATTTAAGAAATGTAAAGTGCTTCTTACTATTATGGGATCGGAGGGGTATCAGTGGAGTGCGATCACCCTCAAAAATAGGGTAGGCAACGGGGCGCAACCCCCACAGGCACAATTCCATTTAAGACTGCTATAAAATTAAAAATAAAGATGCTTTGCTTTCATTTTGCCTTGGCCTAGAAATATTAACAACCAATTGCAACAAATTTAATCTTTTATTAACTAAATTTTAAAATAACCTTATTTTTATCGAGACAGTTGCATAGTAATTTGAGTTTATCCTTGGTAGGAAATTCCTAAAGCCAGCTATTTACTTGGGGACAAAGCAATATGATTTTTTTGACAGCACGTTGGCGGCGTGCTCTTGTAGTTTCACTGGCAGTAGTAGCTTTTTCACTGAGCCTAATCAGTGGGGCAGTCGCTGCCGTTACTCTCAATGGATCAGGGGCAACTTTTCCTAAGCCACTTTACGACCGTTACTTCTCTCAAATGAGAAGCGGAACAGGAATTACCGTTAACTACGAAGGAACAGGCAGCGGGGCTGGCATCAAAGCATTAATTTCAGGCACAGTTGATTTCGCAGGCAGCGATGCACTAATGAGCTCGCAACAAATTAGTCAAGTAAGTCGGGGCGTAATCGCAGTTCCTACGGCAGGCGGTGCCGTCGCAGTAGTTTACAACCTGCCTGGAGTCAATAATCTCCGATTGAATAACGAAGCGATGAAAGGTATTTTCGAGGGTAAAATCACCCGCTGGAATGATGCCAAAATTGCTCAAATTTCTGGACAAGCAAAAAATTTGCCCAACAGCCCGATTCGAGTTGCTGTCAGGGCAGAAGGTAGCGGCACAAGCTTCATTTTCACCAACCACTTGCAAGCTATTGGTAGCAGCATTAAAGCAGCATCCCAGCCGAGTTGGCCTGGAAGCCCCCTCAGCGGTCAAGGAAATCCCGGCGTAGCAAATTTGGTAAAACAAACAGCAGGTGCGATCGGCTACGTTCAGGATACTTACGCTCGGCAGAACAATCTACAGACAGCATTTATTCAAAATAAAGCTGGCCGTTTTGTAGATCCCAGTCTTGCCGAAGCAGATAAAGCTCTTTCGAGTGAGCAATTTCCTGGCGATTTCCGCTTAGTAGAAGGCAATCCTAGAGATGGCTATCCTATTGTCGGCTTGACTTGGCTTTTAGTTTACAAACAGTACCCTGCTGCCAAAGCAGATGCCATTAAAAAAATGGTAAACTGGGTAATGACTACAGGACAAGGTATCAACAAACAGTTGGAATATACGCGGATTCCTGATGCTATAACTAAGAAGGTAGTTCAAACAGTGAATCAAAGCATCATTGTCAAAGGCTAATTCATAAATGTAGCAGTTTTGAGTTGAAGATCAAATAGGACTTACAATGCGTAAGTCCTATAAAATTTAAAACTTGCCCAAAATTTTTCTTACCCAAACGCACCGCAGTTATAGTATTAGCTAATCTATGGCAGATTTTTCTCAACAGCGCGACAACTTTAATCAGTCACCCGCAGGAATAAACGCCAGTGCTGACTTAACAGATACCAAAGGCGAAAGTTGGTGGTTAGAGTACGCATTTAGTGGATTGGTTTGGGGTTTTGCATTAGCAACAGCCGGGGTGCTTTTTTGGATGAGCTGGATAATTTTTAAAGATGCTTATCCAGCCATTGAAAAATTTGGGCTGCCATTTTTGTGGAGTACCCAGTGGAATATAGGGGAATTGCAGTTTGGGGCTCTGCCTTTCATTTACGGCACGCTAGTAAGTTCTGCGATCGCACTTTTAATAGCAGTTCCCTTGGGACTTTCAGCAGCAATAGTCACCAGCGAAAACTTCTTGCCAATTTGGGTGCGATCGCCTCTAGGATTCCTAATAGAATTAATCGCTGCCATTCCCAGCGTAATTATTGGTCTTTGGGGCATCTTTGTTTTTATTCCATTCTTGCTACCCTTCCAGCAGTGGCTCTTCGATCATTTCGGCTGGTTTCCCCTCTTCAGCACCGAACCATTCGGCCCTGGAATGCTTCCCGCCGGCATCATACTTTCAGTAATGATTCTGCCAACAATAGCGGCTATCAGTCGCGAAGTATTGTTAGCAATTCCTATTGATTTGCGGAGCGCTTCCATGTCTCTTGGAGCCACCCGCTGGGAAACTATTTGCTACCTGCTAGTACCGGCTGGGAGTTCAGGAATTATCGGAGCTATTATATTAGCATTGGGGAGAGCTTTAGGGGAAACAATGGCAGTCACAATGGTAATCGGCAACTCGATCCAAATCAATGGTTCTCTCTTAGCGCCCGGTTACACAATACCCGCTGTTTTGGCAACTCAATTTCGTGAAGCTCTCGAACTGTTGCACATTGGCGCTTTAATGTATTTAGCTCTGATTCTCTTCCTGATCACCCTCTTGGTAAACTTTATAGCAGCATTGCTAATTCAGCTAATCGGCATTAAGGCCATTAAAAATTAAACCGTTACAGGCAAGCCAAACTTAACAGATGACAATGACCAATCATCATAACTTAAGTGAATCGATAGATGTAGAACTTCACCAACCCCTATCGCTGACTAGGAATTTTTTTAGCCGAGGCTTGACATTTCTTGCCTTCGCCCTCACAGCACTAGCATTGCTGCCTTTGTTTGCTATTTTATATCAAATCCTTGCCGAAGGCTTTGGGCATTTAAGCTGGGAAGTGCTAGTCTCTCTCCCCGCCCCAATGGGAGTTGAAGATCAACCCAACGGCTTTGCCAATGCTATTGTCGGGACGTTCATTATGGTAGGAATTGCAACTTTATTTAGCTTACCTATTGGCGTGATGACGGGCATATTTTTAGCAGAATTTTCTAGAGATCATAAAATTATTGCCCATATTATCCGCTTCATTACAGTTATCCTCAGCAGCGTTCCCTCCATCGTCGTCGGCGTGTTTGCTTATGCCTTAATTGTAGTTACTACTAAAACATTTTCTGCCTTAGCAGGCGGCTTTGCTTTAAGTATTATCATGCTACCAATGGTAGCACTAACAACAGAAGAAGCGTTAAAATTAGTTCCTACTTCCTATCGCCTTGCTTCCGCTGCTTTAGGCGGGGGACGCTTTCAAAGTATGTTTAGAGTTATTATCCCGTCAGCGCTACCGACGATCACTACAGGAGTTTTACTTGCCGCAGCCCGCGCCGCAGGCGAGACTGCACCGCTGATTGTTACCGCTCTATCCAGTCAATTTTGGTCGGAGGATTTACTAAGTCCTACGGCTTCTATGTCAGTATTAATATACAGTTATGCTAGTTCGCCTTACAAAGAGCAGAATGAACTAGCTTGGACAGCGGGCGCTGTCCTTTTGATGATGGTTTTGCTCAGCAGCATTCTGTCTCGTATAGTCACTAGCAAACAATTAAAAACTCGCTGAATAATGTCAGAAATTAACCCAAAAATAGGAAACTATACCACTCGATTTCAAGAAAATGCCACTCCTGAAGTTGACTTCAACGGAGTTCCGGCTTTGCGGATTAATGACTTGAGCTTTTACTACGGTATTAACAAAGTGCTGGAAAATTTGTCAGTGGACATTCCTCACCTGCAAGTCACCGCGATCATCGGCCCTTCTGGCTGTGGTAAATCTACTTTTCTTAAAGCTCTCAACCGCATTGCAGAATTAGAAGGCAAAGTTAAAATTACAGGAAAGGTAGAATTTTTTGGGCAGGATATTTACAACAAGCGCATTAATATTAATAGCTTGCGCCGCCAAATCGGTATGGTGTTTCAAAGACCAAATCCTTTTCCTGCCAGCATTTATGATAATATTGCTTACGGAGTTAAAATTTTTGGTCGCAAAAGCAGAGCTCAATTAGATGAAATTGTGGAATCAGCCCTCAGAAATGCTGCTCTTTGGGATGAGGTAAAAGACAATCTGAAAAAATCTGCTTTGGGTATTTCTGGGGGACAGCAGCAGCGGCTCTGTATTGCCAGAGCTTTGGCTGTACAGCCGAAAGTTTTACTAATGGACGAGCCTTGTTCAGCTCTCGATCCAATTTCTACTATGAAGATTGAGGAGTTATTTCAAGGCTTGCGCCAGCAGTTAACTATTGTAATTGTTACGCATAATATGCAGCAGGCCGCTCGCGTTTCGGACTATACTGCTTTTTTCAATACGGATGAAAGTCGCATTGGTAGGATGATTGAATTTGGTCTGACAAGTAAGATTTTTACTTCGGCAACTAATCCCAGTACCAAAGATTATATAGAAGGTCATTTTGGTTGATTGCTAATGGTTAATTGCTAATGGCTAATGGCTAATTGCTAATTGCTAATTGCTAATGGCTAATGGCTAATGGCTAATTGCTAATTGCTAATCCCTCCCCCATCCTCCCCATCCTCCCCATCTCCCCCATCTCCCCATCCTCCCCATCCCCCCCATCCTCCGCATC
>NZ_JARFTR010000116.1 GCF_029167235.1 Kamptonema sp. UHCC 0994
GCGGTTAGGATACCGCCTAGAAGGCGGCGTTACGGGAGTATGTGTAAGTCCTGTATTAATTATCTATAATTGCAGGGGCAGTTGCGATATTTTTTGCCTTTTCTTGCATGAATTTAATATCTAAAGCTGACCAGGAATGAGGCCCACTACAATGATGAGCAATTAACAAACCCCACAGACCACCGCGAGTTAAAATAGGTACTACTAAATTAGCACGGACTTTCATAGTGCGGAGCAAATTTCTATGGCAAGCTTCGATTTTTTCTGTTTCAATATCTGGAATTGCTCTCACTCGTCCAGCTTCATACAAAGCAGCATATTCATTATTAAAACACTGATCTGGCCCCGTTGAACCAAAAATAGATAAATCGCTAGAATTTACTGACTCGCAAGTTACTTGCCCCTTCCATTGTTTGTAAAAAAAATACAAAACTACCCGGTCAACATCAAGAGTCAATCTGATATTGTTGAGGTTTTCTTGAACTAATACATCGCGTTTGAGATTATTAGCGAGACGGTCAAGGATGATTTGTAAACTATCTTCAGACATAGTATAATTTATTTACTGCTAGATGGAAGTAACAGCAAGTATAGCGCACCTGTTACAGTAATTATGCACTAATTGTACATAGTAAAATAATTAAGGGTTGATCTACCGTGACAAAAATTACCTTGGGACAAAATGGGCCAGCCGTTACTCCCCTGTGCATCGGAACTTGGGCGTGGGGTGATAAACTTTTTTGGAATTATGGCAGTAACTATGGTGCAACAGAAGTAGAGGAAGCATTTAAGGCATCTCTAGACGCAGGTGTAAACTTCTTTGATACAGCCGAAGTCTACGGTAATGGCTTATCAGAGGAATTATTGGGGGAATTTATGAAGAAAACCTCTCAACCGGTACAGATTGCTACAAAATACGGGCCGATGCCTTTACGAATCACAGCAAAATCAGTTACCGATGCCTTAACAGCCAGTTTAAAACGCTTGCAAGTTGAGCAAATAGCTCTTTATCAAGTGCATTGGCCTTATAGTTTTTTGATGAATCAAGAAACGCTGATGAATGCTTTAGCAGATGAGGTAAAAAAGGGCAGGATTCAGACCGTAGGTGTGAGCAATTATACCGCAGAACAGATGCGTTTAGCTCACAAGATTTTAGCACGTCAAGGCGTTCCCTTGGCAACGAATCAAGTACGCTACTCGCTGCTATCGCGCCAAGTTGAAAAGCAGAAAATTGTCGATACTGCGCGCGAATTGGGTGTGACTATTTTAGCTTACAGTCCCTTAGCGCAGGGATTACTTACAGGCAAGTATAGCGCTCAAGAGCAACCTGTCGGAGCACGCAAATTTGATTCGCGTTTTAGTAAAACTGGGTTAGAAAAAATTGCGTTAGTGATGTCTACATTGCGGAAACTTGGTAAGAAATACGACCGCACACAGGGTCAAGTTGCGCTAAATTGGTTAATTGCTCAGGGTGGTGTAATTCCGATTCCAGGAGCAAAAACGGCAAAACAAGCACTAGAAAATGCTGGTGCTTTAGGTTGGAATTTGAGCGAAGATGAAGTTAATCAATTAGAATTGATGACTCGTCCTTGGCTGGAATAATCTAACTTTTATAAGTGAGATAGTGGGCGCATTTCCAATGATTTTTAATTTCATAAATGATTTCTATTGCGCCCACTTACAAGATATTAACTTCACAAACAGAGGAACAATCATGCTACTCTACGATCGCACTTCCCAATCAAATTTACCCACCGCAGAATCACTGCCTTACTCAGACGAAACCCCAGTGGATAGCGAATTACAAGATATCATTCCTCACCTGTTAAAATCTATTCTTGCTTTGATTTGGGCAAACCGGGATGACTGGTTTTTTGGTATTGATATGGCTTGGTATTATGACCCTAATCAACCAGCCATAGTACCGGATGGATTTTTAAGTTTAGGAGTACCCAGAATTAAAGGGGAAAACCTGCGATTGAGCTACGTTACTTGGGAAGAAAACGGTATTATTCCCATGCTTGCTATTGAAGTAGTATCGAAAACTCCTGGTGGGGAATACAAGCGCAAAAAATTAGAATATGCTCGGTTAGGAGTGTTGTATTATGTAATTTATGCTCCCCGCCGTCGCAAACCTCATTTAACTATTTACCGACTCAATCAAGGTAAATATCAATTAGTGACAAATAATCCAGTTTGGATGCCTGAAATTAGTTTAGGGATAGGTTCTGAACAAGGAATTTATGAGGGAATTGCGCGGGAGTGGTTATATTGGTACGATCGCGAAGGAAATCGATATCCTACTGAGGCGGAAGCGCGACTGGAAGCTCAAAATCGGGAACAGCAGCAGCGACAACGGGCCGAACAATTGGCAGCAAGGTTGAGAGCGCTGGGAATTGACCCAGAAGAAGGTTGACAAAAGTACGATGCCTGCGGCTGGCGTAGCTGCGGCGCTATTTGTAGCGCCACCCTCTGAGTGGTATTGTTACCTTCTAGAGGACGGCATTACGTTAGTGACACTTTACCAAGTGTCAGCCCGTAGGCGTAGCCAGCCGCAGGTATCGCACCCTATCCCTGTGTCGTAAATCCACTTTGCTATCACTCCCAAAACTCCCCAAGACTATATACCAAAGCTTTTTCAGGATTTACTAAATTATTCATCAATTGCGGCTCTTTCTGTAGTCATCCAGTCGGTTCAAGCACTTGCACAAAGCAAATCTTACCCAGAGCGATCGCGAATTACATTCAAAGTGTAAATTAAATTTATGGCTTCTGGGTTATGTACATCTACACCAACATCTCCTCCCAACCCCCCGCGACACATCAAAGCCTCTTCGATTTCCTGCTACACCCAATTCGCGATCGCATCGATAGCATTGAAATCCGCGATCGCAATTTTGCCCATACCGCCTGCAAACTAATTCCCTCTCAATGCCCCTTCGCACGCGATATAAAGCTATTTGGGCGCAATCTCTTCCACATTCCGCCTATGTGCAAAATCAACCCCCTTTACGACCAATTAATGAGCTTGCGCTTCCGGGCGCTGACTTACCTCGCAGACGTTTGCGGCGAAGACATTACCCCCTATTGCTAAATCCTTCTTTCTTCCTTCTTCCTTAAGAGATAAAAAAGAAGCGGTTGGAAGCCATCAACCACTATGCTAATCTGTAACCCGTGATTCGCAATTTTTAGAGCGAGTGACGGTATTTCCAGAGGAGTTTTAATCATGGCCACCTTAAAAGTTGGTATAAATGGATTTGGTCGCATTGGACGCTTAGTAGTTCGCGCAGGCATCAATAACCCCCAAATCGAATTTGTTGGCATTAACGACTTAGTGTCAGCAGATAACCTCGCTTATTTGTTCAAATACGACTCAACGCACGGCACTTATCCCGGAATTGTAGAAGCTAAAGAAGGCGGTATTTCTATTGACGGGCGTTTTATTCCCTGTACTGCGATTAGAAACCCTACGGAACTACCTTGGGGCAAATTGGGCGCTGATTATGTAGTAGAATCTACAGGGCTATTTACTGATGCCGAAGGAGCTTCAAAACACTTAGCTGGGGGAGCAAAAAGAGTAGTGCTTTCTGCACCCACAAAAGATCCAGAAAAAGTGCCGACATTCTTAGTAGGTGTTAATCACCACAATTTTGACCCCGCGAAAGATACCATAGTTTCTAATGCTAGTTGCACCACTAATTGTCTAGCTCCTATTGCCAAAGTTATCAATGATAATTTTGGTTTAGAAGAAGGTTTGATGACCACTGTACACGCGATGACAGCCACTCAACCAACAGTAGATGGCCCTAGTCAGAAAGATTGGCGCGGTGGACGTGGTGCTTCTCAAAATATTATTCCCTCTTCTACGGGTGCGGCTAAAGCTGTCACCTTGGTATTGCCAGAATTGAAGGGTAAACTTACCGGGATGGCTTTTCGCGTACCGACTCCAGATGTATCGGTAGTTGACCTTACTTTTCGCACAGCTAAGGAAACTAGCTATGATGAAATTTGTGCAGCGATGAAGCAAGCTTCTGAGGGTGAATTGAAAGGCATTCTCGGCTATACTGAGGATGAAGTTGTTTCAATGGATTTTAGAGGTGATGCTCGTTCCAGCATTTTTGATAAGAAAGCGGGAATTGCACTTAATTCTAAATTCTTCAAGGTAGTTTCTTGGTATGACAATGAGTGGGGTTATTCTAACCGTGTCATTGATTTAATGTTGTCGATGGCTGAGAAGGATGGAATTTTGAAAGGTTAGTTGATTTTGAAAGTTAAGGGGATTCGGGGGAAATGCGTAGGGATAGCCAGCCGCAGGCATCTCGCATTCCGCAGATACGAACCCCTTTTCTATCCCCCTCTCAGATTGAATGCAGTAAAATATCTCTGAGGATCTATATTGTATTCCCAAGGGTTAGCCTAAGATCGATAGTGACTTTTCTAATTTGTAATACGCCAGATTATGTCTGACTTGCTACCACTGACTATCGAAACTATTTGGGCTATTCTTAACGAGGAGATAGACGATGCCACTGTCAATCAGTTAGTTTGGCAATGTTTAGGCTATCGCTGCGATGGTAACGGTATGTGGAATAATGCCCATGTTCCAGAGGAATGGCGGGAGGAATATCCACAACCACCGGATTTTATTGAGTCTCGCCCTGCGACGGTTAAGCTTACTCGTTCTATTCCGCAGGAGAATAAGCAGTTGCTTAAGGAAAAGTTGGGGTTTAAGGGTTATAAAATTGGGGAGTTTGGGCCTCGGCAGACTCGTCGGGCGACGGCGGCAAATTGGTTGATGAGTTACATGGTGGATGGGGGCTGTTGAGAGATAGCTTTGCGGGAATGGGTAGGTGTTTTTTTTAGGGTGTAAATTTTTGGGGCTGAATTGCTTATACTGCAAGGTTTTGGGGTGTGTGGAATAGTGAAGGTGATTCCCGCAAAGTCTGTAATATTTGCTGTGATTGGGTTTGAAGCTTTTTTTTGTTTTTGCCTCTTGACAAACCGATCGCTGAAACGGTATATTGACGATAGGTTCCCGAAACAGTACCTTGAAAATCAAATACAGCAAGGCTTCCAGAGGTCAGCGGTTGCAAATCAAATAAATCCCTATTAGGGATTGAAACTCGAAATTCTTAATGCTTCTGATGGACTACTCATCAATGAGTTGCAAATCAAATAAATCCCTATTAGGGATTGAAACACGATCGCGGATACTATCGCAGGATTTTTCCCAAGTTGCAAATCAAATAAATCCCTATTAGGGATTGAAACTGCCGACAAACTGCTTATGTGTGGGATTTGACATTACGTTGCAAATCAAATAAATCCCTATTAGGGATTGAAACTGTGTAAAATTCTTGCAGCAATCTTGCGATCGCGTTGCAAATCAAATAAATCCCTATTAGGGATTGAAACGTGGCAACATTGATCTTGGGGAGTATGTCGGTGGCGCAGTGGGTTGCAAATCAAATAAATCCCTATTAGGGATTGAAACCCCATCTTTTGCTGATATCGGGTATTTTCTAACTGAATCTGAGTTGCAAATCAAATAAATCCCTATTAGGGATTGAAACCTAAAGGAGACAAGAATGAACCAAGGACGATGGTTTGCAAGGTTGCAAATCAAATAAATCCCTATTAGGGATTGAAACTTGTAACTCCGATTTTGGAATTGGTTTGGGTTTCATTGTTGCAAATCAAATAAATCCCTATTAGGGATTGAAACCGATAAAAAGTTGGGTTGAATGTTGGATTGGTTTCAAGTTGCAAATCAAATAAATCCCTATTAGGGATTGAAACACCCGAACGCGGGAGTATTGGTCACTGGTTGCTCAATATAGTTGCAAATCAAATAAATCCCTATTAGGGATTGAAACATCGGAGGACAAATTACCCCAAAAAGGTAATTTATCTGGTTGCAAATCAAATAAATCCCTATTAGGGATTGAAACAAAGTTATAAAAATAAATTTCATACTTTCAGGAATTGCAGACAAGTTGCAAATCAAATAAATCCCTATTAGGGATTGAAACTTAAAGATTAGATTTCAAAATTATTTTTCCTCTGGTTGCAAATCAAATAAATCCCTATTAGGGATTGAAACTAAGATTCAGTTAGTTTTATTTTTTCTATTTCTTGCTCAAGTTGCAAATCAACTAAATCCCTATTAGGGATTGAAAAGATAGCTACACTAAAGGCAATAAAAGTAAGGGTTTCAGCAACACCCTCAATTAACTGACCAAAGAATTATCTCCTTTAGGATTGTAATAGTTAGTTAAGAATGACTGAAGTTGTTTTTCCTGAAACCCTTTAGCTAATCTGGTTACTTCGTCAGCAAAGGGAACCCATTCCTCATCTAACTTTTTTAATTCCTCTGCTTTTTTAAGCACAGCCTTTAAATTCCCCTTTTTTGCCAAATCGTACAAAGCTTCTATCCATACTGCCGGTGGAATCACCAAAGATTCAAGATTAGATATTTTAGGAATCGATTGAGTAGTAAATTGAGAACTCGTTGACTCTGCATAAACCCAAGATAAATCTAACTTCTTCTGCAATAATTCAAACAATTCTGAGACTTGTACCGGTTTAGGCAAAAAAGCATTCGCACCTGCATCTAAACTCTTATATTGGTCTGTCTCAAAAACACTCGCTGAAGAAACGATTACAATTGTATCTTTTAATGTCTCTGAATTTCGCAAGCGACGCAGTAATTCAAACCCATCCATCACAGGCATGACTAAATCAGTGATAATCACATCCGGCATTAATTCAGTTGCTTTTTCTAATCCTTCAGCACCATTAGCAGCTTCAAACACTTCAAAACCTATGGGAGTCAGTAAATTTACAATCACTGAGCAATTTTCCCAGCGGTCATCTACAACTAATATTTTGCGTTTATTGCCTGTAAAGCCTATAATTGTACCCTTTAACTCAAAAGTAGGTTTCAATCTAAACTCATTAGCACAAGGTAAATCTAAATCAAACCAAAATTGACTACCAAATCCGAGCTTGCTAGTCACTTGAATCTGACTAGCCATCACATCCACAATTTTTGAACTAATAGCTAAACCTAATCCTGTCCCTTCAGCCATTCGTTTTGTCTCACCTACTTGCTCAAAGGGAATAAATATTTTCTGCCTTTGTTCTTCACTCATTCCCACTCCAGTATCTTCTATTTGAAAGCGAATTTTGTTAACAGCATTGAGAGTATTTGCTTCTTGTTCAATGGTCGATGATTCAATCAAACCAACCTTGAAAGTAACGCCTCCTCTATCTGTAAACTTGACAGCATTACCTAAGAGATTAATCAAGACTTGTAGTAAGCGTTTCTCATCAGCTTGTACGCTTATAGGGAGTGCAGGATCGAATTGAGTAATGAAAGCAATTCCTTTTTGTTCGGCTTTGATGCGGACAATTTCACTGACAGCTTGAAGAAATGCTAGAAAATGGAATTCATTAGGGGTTAGTTCCATTTTTCTTGCTTCTATTTTAGAGAGGTCTAAAATATCATTAATCAGGGTAAGTAAATGAGAACCGCACTGCTGAATAATCCCCAAGCCTTTTAGTTCATTTTCTTGAATATTTTTTGAGCGAATAAGGATTTGAGCATAGCCCAAAATACCATTAAGAGGGGTTCTGAGTTCATGGCTCATGTTAGCGAGAAATTCACTTTTGGCTTTGTTGGCAACTTCCGCAGCAAGTTTAGCTTGTTCTGCTTCTTCTTTAGCTTCTTTTAATTGAATTTCAGTTTGTTTCCGCTTGTAGATTTCGTCAAAAATCAATCGATAAACCCAAGTAAAAATAAGCAGATTAAATAGAGTTCCGCAGACAAAAGCAACTATAGACCGCTGTAAACTACTACCAGCTTCCTGCTGTCGCTCGAACAATACGGCCCTTTCTTGTGCGTCCATATTGCTAACGACTACACGAATTCGATCGGTTAGCTTCTTTGCATCCTGATTGCGTTTAATTTCCAACAAAGCTACATTTAATCCTTGGTTGCGCCGCAGTTTAATTATTTGATTCAATTGGTTTAGATAACTTTGTACTAAGGGCTGAAGGTAATCTAGCTGGCGTTTTTTCTCTGGTTGATCTGCTAACAGTCGCCGCAGTAATTGAAAGCATTGGTCAAGATCGAGTCTGGCACTTGTGTAAGAATCAATATAGCTATTTTCGCCAGTTAATATATAGCCCCGCTGTCCGTTTTCAGCATCTCTAACGTTATCTAATACCTGTCCTATTCGATCGATGGTTTCTACTTTTTCTTGTACGCTCCGATTAGCTTCTAGGGTACGCAATACGCTCAAAAATGCTAGTCCACTAACTGATATTGATAACAGCGTAGCAGTACCTAGTCCTGTCGCTACTCGGAACAAAAATTGGGGATTTAGTTTCAGGGAAAGTTTCATTGGATAGTCTCCAGCTTAAGATTTCTATGACGGTGAAATAGTAGTAAAACCATATTTCTCAAATATTAACATTGCTTTAGCACTGGTGAGAAATTCGATCAATGCCTTTGCTTCTACAGGGTGTTGGCTATTCTTAAGGACAGCCAGCTTTGCAATAATTGGTTTGAGGGAACTTGTAGGAGCGATCGCAGCAATTTTGAGTTTGTTAGATGACTTGGCTTCGGGTAGGTAAGTAATGCCTATATCAGCTTGGTTGCTTTCCACAGCTTTGCTGATTTCACGGATTTCAACATTAGCCCATACAGCTTTAGATTGAACCTGTTTAAAAATCCCCAAGTTAGTCAAAATCTCTTTGGTATATTGACCAATTCCCAGCCTTTCTGTCCCCATAGCGATTGTTTTGATCCGATCGCTAGTTAAGTCCTTAAAGTCCGCGATCGCGAGTGGAGAATCAACCGGAACAATTAAAACCATTTGTGTACTAACTAAATCTTTGATCGTTTCCGATAATAATAGTCCTTGTTTCTGAAACTCATCTAATGCTTTAGAAGTAATTAGACAGATGTCGAAGGACTCTCCCTGCTCAATGCGCTCTTTCAGTGCAGTTGAGCCAGAAAAGGTATAGTTAATGGTGACATTGAACTTTTCTTGTCGATATTGTCTTTCAAGTTCAATTAATACATCTCTATAGAACGGTGCTGATGCAAAGTTGATGGAAACTGCCTTAGCTGGCAGTTGATTGGTGCAGCTTCCCAGCCAGAAGCAGAAGGCAACTACACAGCTAAATAAGATCGAAAAGCGAGAGGTCTTTGTCATTGTATCATCCACTATCAACTCAATTTTGACTGCCTTTTCTTGGGACTTGTGTGATCTATAACACATTTGATAAAAAGGATGCGATAGTTTTCTAGAAATGTAGTTGATTGAGAATAATGAGTTTTAATTTTTGCCAGTAGTTCATCTTTAAAAATAGATGTGGTTATATAATCATTAGCTCCGGTATCAAGGGTCTTTGTAGGATTTTTATTTATTATGGATGGCGATCGCAGGTGTGAAGCAGAAATACAGCAGACAATGAAACATTCTCTGTAACAGGAAAAGTAGCGCCATAGCAGTTACAGCAAACTGCTGTACCAACAACCATCGGGCAGAGGAATACCGCCGAGAGAGCGCACGCGATCGCGTAACATTAAGTAAGCCCAAGCCATTCCCAGAGATTGACGATCGCGATCGAAGACTTCAATCTCCTGACGCTGATATTCATTTTCTTCCGGGGAACGCAGGCGATCGTAGTCTTCAAGGCGATCGAGATCCCCTAAAATACTGGTATCAGTGAATGTCAGGACAAAGCCATAGACACTACCAACCCCCGCAGTCATAGCAGGATAGCCTAAAGACAGAGCAAAAAGTTCACCGATCGCGATCGCCGGATCGGCCGCCGCAACCTTCCCCTGGCAGTATCGCAGATAATTACATTCCCCCGGTTTGAGAGTGCCATACACAAAGACTTTCATCAGATCCCATTTTTTTGAGCAACAACACCAATAGAGGTTAAAAAGCCCATCCCGTCTGGATTTTATAAATTTTTAATCTCACACCCCAAATCCTGAATCTGTAGGTCGAGGCTTGCTTAACGGCTGGTTTTTGTTAACATAGATGACTAGATTAATAGTCTAAGTACAATTTTAAATTTAGTTGTTTACCCCTTCTTCCATTCATGCCTCTAGCAGTTAGTGTTATAGCTTCCGCACTTCAGCCCTTACACTTGAGTTCTTTCTTGCCATCCCTGCCACTGGATAGCTTATTTTCAACTCAAGGCATTATGGTGATCCTCCTGGCGGCCTATGCAGTAGCAATGTGGATGTTTCTCACCAGTGCTCCGAAAGTTCACACAATTATGGTATCGGATCTTGCCCACGCCCGACAGTTCTATGAAGGTATCCTAGAACTACCAGTCGCAGAAGTTCCCCTCCACTACTACTACAACTACGAGCAAACTTTGGGGTCTACGGGTATTGACCCACTTTACCTGTCCCCAAATGTCGGTAGAGCAGCCGTAAGTCCAGCAACCGGGAACCCAGATGGTCTATGGTATCAATTAATGAAGAATACCCAGTTGCACATCATCAGCGGGGCCGGTTTGGGACAGAAAAATCGCCAGCGGCACGTTTGTTTTGACCGCGACTGTTTAGAACAAGTGTTGATGCGGGTGCAAATACAGGGAATTAAGTATAAAATTCGTCGCGAAAAACCGCTGAATTTCTTAGTTAAGGATTTAGACGGCCGCGTGATTGAAATGGCTGAGGTGGATAATTAGGCAGGTCGGTGCAAAATTATACTTTTGACATCAAAAAAGTTCTGACTGTTGCTTGCAAACTCGAAGTGCCCTCAGATGCGGCTTCTGAAATAGATGCCACCCTTAAGGCTTTGGCTTTGGCTTGCAATTACATTCACAAAATTGTTCCGATTACCTTCACTAGCAGCGATCGCATTAAGTCTCGGAGTTATCAAGCTGTTAAGGAAGAGTTTGGGCTCTCGCCTAGCTTGGCAATTTGTGCGATCGATCGGGTAGCTGAAAATCGCCAAATTGCACAAAGGTCTGGCAGCATTGTCAAAGAGTTTAAGCCTACCAGTGCTGAGTACAATGTTGGGATTTTCTCATTCCGAGAGGAGGATATGACCGTCAGTATAAGTTTACTAGACGGGCAACAGCGATTTAAGGTACTGATTGGCAAGCATCAGTTAAATCTACTCAAAGGTCAGCAACTTCAAAGCGCTACTTTACTTAAGCGTCAAAACAGCTATTACATCCATCTCCACTGGGAAGTTATCTGGAGACCTGGGTAATTGTTCAGAAGTATAGCAACCGCTTTCGTCAATAAACGCAGCCATGTCCGAAGCGAAGGTCACGAAGTGAAGTGAAGCATAAGCCCTTCGGGCAGGCTACGCCAACGCAGAGGTTTGGGATTGCTTCGCTGGGCTCGCAATGACATTTAACCACTAACCACTAACCACTAACCACTAACCACTAACCACTAACCACTAACCACTAACCACTAACAATTACCGATTCAGAATATCGCCTCGGCGTATAAACCCAGACACCTCCATATTTGCGATCGATTATCCGAGTTTGACTCGATCCAATAATCACCAAAGTTCTCATATCAGCATCTTCAGGCTGAAATCGATCGAGAGTGCAAACCTTGACTGATTGTCCTGGCCGGCCGAGATTGCGTCCCAAAACAACGGGAGTTTCAGGCGATCGCAATTGTAATATAATCTCCTTTGCCTTACCCAGTTGCCAAGTGCGTTGTTTCGATACTGGATTGTAAAAAGCGATCGCAAAATCAGCCTTAGCCGCAGCAATAATTCGCTGTTCGATCGCTGACCAAGGCTTCAGAATATCCGAAAGTGAAACTACACAAAAATCATGACCGAGAGGAGCTCCAATCAACGCAGCCGCCGCCTGCATCGCCGAAATCCCAGGCGCAACCCGAATATCAATCCCCTCCCATTCCGGCTTAGCTTCCCGTTCTAAAACCTCAAATACAGCCGCAGCCATCGCAAAAATACCGGGATCTCCCGACGAGACAACCGCTACAGATTTACCCTCTGCTGCTAAATCTAAGGCAAAACGCGCCCGATCTAATTCTTCTCGATTATCCGAATCATGTCGCCTTTGTCCCTCCCTCTGGGCACCCGCTAAATCGAGATAGAACTTATAACCAACCCAATCCGTAGCCTCGCGCAATATTTCTTTGACTTCTGGGGACATCCACTGTGTCCCTCCAGGCCCCGTCCCCACTATTGCCAGTTGACCGCGTGGGTGTCCCATAGTATTAACATCAATAGGTTCCGAAGCGATCGCGATCGCGCAACTCATCCCCCCAAATTTCTGACATCCCACCAACCGCCCCCCAACACCCACAGCCGTAAGCGCAATTCGTCCCGCCATTACGCCTTTCTCTTCTCTCTGGGCCTCTGGAAATAGCGAATTAATCTCAGCAGGAAATTCTACAAGTTCCCTTGGATCGAAAAAACGGGCAGGAACTTTAAACTTTTGGGCGATCGCTTCAATTGCCAAATGTCCCATATCATCTTTTAAAGCGAAGATTGCAGCAACAGACGCGGCGGCTAACCCTGAATCGTCTAAAACTTGCTGCACATAAGACAGCGCAATTTCTGGTTCAATGTGGGATAAAGAACTCAGTGCGATCGCCACAGTTGCCGGATGATAAACTAAACAATCAGACCTGGGCGCAACCGCTTTTTCGGTCACGCAAACTGTTAACTTACCCAGATTAGCGATCGGCAATTTACTATCAGTTAACCAAGGTGCTATACCATCTAGTTGTAGCGTTGCCCCTGCCAACAAATCAGAAATAAAAGTCTTAGCATCCTCTGGGTTTGCCAAATAGTAACCCTTGGGAGGACTAAGTAAAGCTGTGCGAAAGCGGATATCGCCCGTAGTAGTAATTGCTGGCTGTACATCTAAAACTATTGCTATCTCTCTAGCTAACTCATTTACACCATGTAATCCCCCCAATAATGGTACAACTGCACTGCCATCTTCTGCCACTGCTAAAACTGGCGGTTCCTGGCGTTTATCTGTAATTAAAGGGGCGAGAGTACGGATTAAAATTCCAGCAGCACAAATGCCGATAATTGGCGTTCCAGCGGCGAATAATTCCCGTAAAGTTTCGCCAAAGTTGGTAAAGTTAATATCAACATCGGAAGTGCGATCGGCTAAGCCATAGAGGGAAGAACCCGGTAAGGCCGCGATGATTTTCCGTCCCAGAGGTACGCTATTTTGACCTAAAATGACAATTGCCGGAGAAAGTTGATTCACTGTGAAATTTTAATTATACTAACCATCAAGGCGGTTAGGACATTCCAAATTACTGAAACCATTGATTCTTATTCCCTTATTACGTCATTCCCTAGCCCCTAACCCCTAACCCATGTCCCTCATATCTCCCCTTTTCCCTAGCCCCTAGCCCCTAGCCCCTAGCCCCTATTAATCTTACTCTAGCCCAGTTTCTTTCAAAACTCGCTCAATTGTTTCAGCTTCCTGATTTTGACCTTGCTGCTTAAACAAATCCCTAGCTTTTTTTAACGGTTCCGCTGCTTCTTTCGGTCGATTTTGTTCGTATAGCGCTCTCCCTAAAAGATAGTGAAGCACTGCCACATTAGGCTTGAGACGAACAGCATTCTCAAAATTAGAAATAGCCTCTTCCAACTTATTTTGATTTGCTAAAACGCTGCCCAAATTAGCATAAGCCTCTGCAAAGTTAGGATCGATTTCAATTGCTTTACGAAATGCCGCCTCCGCACCTGCTAGGTCTTGTTTCTTAACCAGCGCCACCCCTTTTTGAAAATAATCATTAGCACTGGAATTCTCAGCTACAATTTGCGATATTAATGGTCTTTCTGTTGCTCTGACTATCTTCACAGATGGGGATGTATTAGCAACAGCACCTTGAGAATTTATTAGTGTTATTGCTACAACAGCAGCAGTCAGAATATTCATATTTTTGATTTTTTTCAACATTGCAAAAAACCTCGAATGGTAGTAATATGGATTTTGTTGGCATCCAAATCAATAAACAATTAGTAGGTTGGGTAGAGCGCAGCATAACCCAACACCAAAGTTTTGAATACAGTTAACAACTAACAACTAACAACTAACAGTTAACTGTTAACAACTAACTGTTATCTGTAACACTAGCACGCGCTTCCTGAGTAATGGCTAAATTCTTTTGAGTTCTCGCCCATTCCTCCGGGAATTCTGTTAAATTATAGACTTCCAAAGCATTTTCATAACAGGCGAGTGCGCGATCCAAATTTTCTTGACGGTCAAAGTAAACCCGATCCCCATAAGCAGCGGCTAAATTATTTTGAGTCCCGGCCCAAACATCGGGGAAATTCTCTCGACTGAAAACTGTAGAGATTGCCTCATAACCTGCGATCGCAATCTCTAAATTGTGACCTCGATCCCCTCCCGTAAATTGCTGCATCAAATTACTAAAATTACCAATCACACCAGCCAAAGCTAAACTCTCCTCTGCATCTACTTCTGGCAAAGTTGCCATTGCCCAAGATTGTAACATTTCAGCTAAAACTGGATCGAGTTTGTCTTCATTTGCTTGCAAAATTGGATATATTATTTGCGGATCTGGATTTTCTGAGATCGTCTGCAATATCTCACCTAAAAAAGTAAAATACTCACTAGGCATTCCTTCTGGCAGGGATAAGTCCAAAGCTTCTGCTAATTGAACAGCAATTTCTTGCAAAAAGGAAGCCGCTTCCTCATTACCATCTTCTGCTATCCTTACTGCTGCCATTTCCATTGTTTGCGCCAACCCAACATCTAATAAGTCAGGATAGGAATTCAGCGTTTCTGCTTCTTTGCCAGTCTCGCAACTCAGCAGATCGTGAATGACTTTCAAATATGCTTCGATGCGTTCTTCATTAATTTCAGGGTTGTTGCTTGTAGTCATTGTTAGTGGTTAGTGGTTAGTGGTTAGTGGTTAGTGGTTAGTGGTTAGTTATTCGTAACGCCGCCATCTTGGCGGTATCTTTACCGCCAATATAGCGGTTTTACGGATACTTTTGCGTAAGTCCTGTAGTTGCTAATTGTCATTGCGAGCCAAGCGAAGCAATCGCAAATGTTTAAGTCAGTAGAGCTATATATTTCATTTGCAAAATTTTTCATAATTGATATAACCCCGAAGCGATCTCAATATATGTATTACGATTGCTTCGGGCTTGCTTCGCTACGCTCGCAATGACAATCAACAACTAACCACTAACAACCATCAATTTACAGATTCTAAAAACGTTTGTACTTTACCATTTGGTCTCAAGACCAAGCGAATTCTAGGAGTTTTTCCGTCTTGGACAGCAGAGACAAAAGGCTCTCCGACTAAGGGCATATTCGTCCGATCTATGTAATCCCCAGCGGCTTTCCCGCGAGGAACGATCCGTTGAATCGACCCATTTGCATCTAGCTGCAAACTGTATTCTAAAGTTTCTTTCAAACCTTCAGGGGGAGTCCAATTCTGCTCGAAATAAGTTCTAGCCTCTGTAACTTGGGGAATTGTATCAAAAAGAGTGCGGTTGCTGTTAGGTGCAGCAGCCTGAGTATTGTTCTGCGGATCTACTGGTGATGGAGCATCCGCGAGAGGAGGTAGTTCAGTTTCCCCTGTAAGTGTGGAGGGGATTCTATTAAGAGTAGATGGGTTTGGCAGAGTTGGCAACCCAGAAGATGATGGCGCGTTTGATTCTGGAACAGGTATGGGATTTTGGACAATGGGAACTCGTTTGGGAGCTCTAGCAATGGGCTCTTCCTGGGAAACAGGGGCTTGACGACTTATATCTCCGGGAATAGTTACAATTCGCTCTGGAGTGCTGGGAGGTGCAGCGGTAGGCGACTGGGGAAATAGCAGAGGGGGAGGCTGGACAGGGTTGGGTTGTACAGGAGTAGGGGGAGTTGGAGTTACGATCGCTTGTGGCAATGGGCTAGGTAATATAGAACCTGGTGGTGGCGCTGGGGGTAATGGCGGTGTTGCTAAAGCCGGGGGGGGAGGTACAGCCTGAGTGGGACTTGGATAGATGCGGCTGGCGATCGCGCTAGGCGTTGGACTAGATGGCTTAATAGCAGTTTGCTCATTGAGGCCAGAGCGATCGAGCAGTTTAATCGCACCGGTTGTCAATCCTACTGTTAAAAGTACCACTGCCGCACTGCGGAGCCAGGGCGTGGAAGCTTTACTTTCGCCTGAACGCTTAAAGTTAGGTAAAGCTAACAATTCTGCGGCATATTCATCAAGAGCTGTGGCGATATCAAATAGCTGCAAAGCGCTCAGTTCGATCGCGATTCTCGATGTATCCTCGGCTAGCTGCCCTAAAAATAGCTCATGAGCCAGCAAGCCCCGCGCTTGCAGGCGCGGGTGAGCAGTGAGGAGAGGAGAAGTATTAACAGGGTAGGGCGTTTTTGAATCCACCGTACTCGCTCCCGTTTCAAAAGGATTGCGGTCTTCGTCTAAAGTTAAAGTCGGGGCTGCTAAGGACTCCGAATCTGTTTCCGCAATTGTCTCTGTAGTTGCAGATTTTAGTCTGAGATCCACAGTGGGGGGCTGACTGAGAAAGTCTTGCACATAAGTGCTTACCACTTCGTGTAGAGCTTCAAGTTGAGCGCGATCGCCCTTAAGCGTAACGTGCCTTTCTTCTGGTAAGCGCGGATCGTCGAGCCGTAACTCGAAACGAAGAGATTTCAACACTGGTTTACCCGCCCAACGGGAGAGGGGCGAAGTTTTAGCCGTAATTTCTAGGGTGCAAGTAGGGGGCGTGTACCGTCGCAGAACCATAGGAGTAATTAAAAATTAAAAATTAAAAATTAAAAATTTCAGGAACAAACTGATGGCATTTTTAATTTTTGGAACGGTCTAAAAGGGCTAGCCAGAGGCGACGATGACCGTCTGGGCTGCTGTAGAAGAGCAAATCAATTAGGAGTTTGAAAGCTAACTGAGTCAGGTTGTCTGACGTTAAGTCTTCTGCCTCCTCCATGCGATCGGAGTAAGTATTGCTGAAGGTATCCAGGTAGTCTCCTAGCAAGGCGACAGTATGGGGTTCGCGATTTTGCTCAGTGAGTTGTTCGAGCAGGGCGACGGCTCGACGGATCAAGGCCTGGTGTTGTTTAGCCAGGTGACAGACGATTAAAACTAGCGATCGCGCTTCTTCCACATCTAGTTTTTTTCGTCCTCCCTGACTTTTCCGCAAGGGATTTGACTGTCTGAGCCGCCACAGGCTTACCCTGTCTGCTACTAAGGACTCTAGATTCAGTTCCGCCGCTACTCGGAGCATGGCATCAGAGCCAATCCCAGCCAAAGCTTCGAGCGCTAGCAACACTAAATCCAGTTGGGCTTTAATGTTATCTAGCTGCGTCGGTTCCGGTGCTTTCTGGGTCAGTTCTTCCCACTTGGGAGAAACTTTGCCTGCGACGTTTGTGGGATTTGGGAACTTCACGATAGAGGGCATAGCTTCAGCTTATTGAATAAGACAGAGTTTGGCAAAGCCGTTACGAAAAATGAGACAGAAGGTAGAAGAAGGAAGAAGGAAGAAGGAAGAAGGAAGAAGGAAGAAGGTAGAAGGAAGAAGGTAGAAGGAAGGAAGGAAGAAACCTCGTGTAAAAGTCTATCAACCTTATAGTCCGCGTAGGCGGACTTTGTTTGTGTAGGCGCGATTTCAATCGCCGGGATATTTTTTCTCAACGGAGATAGGCAATAGTGACTCCAGAACCTCCCTCTGCTGTGCCGGCAATTTCGTAGTGGGAAACTAGAGGATGGGATTCTAAGAATTCATGGATGCCTTTCCTCAACTGTCCCGTACCTTTACCGTGAATAATCCAAAGCACTCCTGACTCCATTGCCGCTGAGAAAGCTTGGTCTATTTCTCTTTCCGCCTCTGATACTCTCATTCCTCGTAGGTCGATTGTATTCTGGGAAGTACGAACGGTGATGGGGGAGTTTTGAGGTTTGAGGTTTGAGTTTTGTGGGGGTGCTGATTGGCTACCCGCCCTCAGCCTTGAGTTTTGAGTTTTCTCTTGCTCCTCTGCTCGTTTAGCTATTTCTGGTTTCTGACCATCTAGGGATTCGATTTCTGCCAGTTTCACTGTCATTTTCATCATCCCAAATCTGACGGTTAGTTCTTCGTTGTTGTCGGGGCCGCTGAGGACTTCGGCGGTTTGACCAACGCGGGGGATGCGAATGCGATCGCCTACTTGAGGACGAAACCCTGGTTTTGGTTTGGCGGGTTCTTTGCGGGATGGTAGATGTTTTTCACCAATTTGATTTAAAGCTAGGGTCGCTTCTTGAGCGTTTTGAGCTGAGGCTGGGCCTTGTTGCAAACGGCGGATAACTTGAGCGACTTCTGCTTTGGCGGCGGCGATCGCTTCTTGTATTGCCACTTCTTGCCCTAATTTCAACTCTCGTTCCCGTTCCTGCAATGTTGCTGCTTTTTGGGAAACTTCCCTATGTAGCATTTCTGTTTGCTGTAACAGTTGAGTTGCTTCTCGCGCTTTGGTTTCCTGTCTCCGTCGCTGGGCCTCCAGTCCAGCTATTACCTGGTTAACATCTTCAGATGCGCCACCGACATAAGTTGCAGCCAGATTTGCAATTTCTGGCAACAGGCCAAGGCGTTTGGCGATCGTTAAGGCGTTGGAACGTCCCGGAATTCCCCACAGCAGGCGATAGGTTGGTTGTAGGGAACTGTCGTCAAATTCCACTGAGGCGTTTTCAAAGCGATCGTCTTGATATTTGAGGGCTTTGAGTTCGCCAAAGTGGGTTGTGGCTACTGTCAGCAGTGCACGATCTGCCAGGTATTGCAGGAGGGCGATCGCTAAAGCACTCCCTTCTGAAGGGTCAGTTCCGGCCCCTACTTCATCCAGCAAGACTAGAGATTGGACATTGTTAACTGTTAACTGTTGACTGTTAACTGTTAATTTTTGACTGGGAACTTTCCCCTCCTCCTCATCTTTTCTATCTCCCTCATCTTCCCCATCTTCACCTATCGCCTTTAAGATCCGACTTATGCGGCGGATGTGACCGGAGAAGGTAGATAAGCTTTGTTCTAGAGACTGTTCATCGCCGATATCTGCCAAAATGTAATCAAACCAAGGCAGTTCTACGGGTTCCCGCGCTGGTACGAACAATCCTGCTTTTGCCATCAAAGCTGCTAACCCCAAGGTTTTGAGGGTGACTGTTTTGCCTCCAGTATTGGGGCCGGTGATGGCGACTACTCGGATTTGCGGCTGAATTATGAGGTCAATCGGTACTACTGGCAAGCCTTGTTCGTGCTGTTGCTGCCATACCAATAGGGGATGACGCAACTGGCGCAAAGTTATCGGGGAATTATGGGTTTTGAGAGATGGCTTTGTGCCTCTCAAGGCTAAACCCTGCGGTGAGTCTACCCCAACTTGGTTTTGAGTTTTAAGAGTAGGAAATTCCCTCCCGCTCCCCTGCTCTGGGGCGGGCACGGGGGCACCGCCCCTACTGTCTCTGCTCCCCAGCGCTTCTGTAGCACCGAAATCGATAAATCTAGGGGGGTTTGCTTCTAGCCAAAGGCTATAACGCGCTTTGGCATAAGCTAAGTCTAGGGTGGTGGCGATCGCTAGCAATCTCTCTAAGTCGGGCTTTACTTCGCCTACTTGCTCGCTCAAGGCACGGCGCACGGCTTCTGCTTCAACTTGTTCTTGCCGCAATAGTTGCCGCATTTGATTATTGAGGTTGACAACTCTATGGGGTTCGATGTATAATGTTGCGCCACTCATTGAGGTGTCGTGAACGATGCCGGGAATGGCATCTTTCTGGGGAGCTTTGACAGGGAGGACGAAGCGATCGCTCCTTTGAGTAATTAGTTGTTCCTGCAAAGCATTGGCTTGGCGCTGTAAGATGCCCTGCAATACCTGATAGATGCGATCGCGTAACTGCCGCATTGAGTCGCGAATACCGCCAAGTTTGGGTGTGGCTCGGTCTGCCACATGGCCCCGTTCATCAATGCAGCGGTGAATTTCTTGCTCCAATTCGGGATAAGTCCGCAACTGGGCCACCAATTCCGTGAGTACGGGAACGTCGGGCTGATTATCAATTACTCGGCGTAATTGCCTAGCACCGGCCAGAGTAGTCGCGATCGCCAAAAGTTCCTCCCCGCTGAGGATACCTTGGACTTGAACCCGTTCTAGGGAATCGCCGATATCTTGAATACCATCAAAACTTAAGCCTCTGGCAAGGCGGCTCTCCAAAAGGTAAGTTTCCTGAGTCTGGGCTAATAACTGTGCCGTCTCAGTTGGAGTTTCCGGGATTGGCAAGTGAAGCGCCGCCACAGCACCAAGTTTGGTTGCCGTAAAGGTAGCCAAATGATGACAAAGGCGGGGCCATTCCAATAGTTCTAGGGTTTCGGCTTGGATCAAAGCTGGTAAGCTAAATCTGAATGTCTCTTAAGCAATTTTAAGGGTTTTTCTGAATGTCGTGCGGCACTTGGAAAAGTCTGACTAAGCAAGCAGTGTCAGCAATTTTGTATACCTACGATGGTAATAATACCTGTTTTAGAAGTGTTCGATGAACCAATCTCGATTTTGTGCCGACTGAATCGTTGACGCTGCCAAGTGAAAGTAGAGCGTCAAAATAGATATATATGGAACTGGTACAGATATGGCAAAAATTCTAGTGATTGATGACGATATAACGGTTCAGATCGTCCTGCAAGACTTACTGGAGAGTGAAGGACACGAGGTCGCGATCGCCCTCGACGGTCAAGATGGTCTCTCCCAAGCCCAGCAAAGACCTCCTGACTTGATAATTTGTGATTGGATGATGCCCTATATTGATGGGTTAGAAGTATGTCGGCAACTGAAAGCCAACCCAGAATTAGCGACTACTTTCTTCATCCTATTAACAGCGCGAGAAGAACTTGATGACAGAGTAAAAGGACTCGACAACGGTGCTGATGACTTCCTCTCCAAACCAATTGAAACAGAAGAGTTACTAGCGCGAGTGCGTGCGGGCCTGCGGTTACGGGGATTGACGCAGCAGTTAGAGCGAACCCTACAAGACTTGCAGCAAACTCAGACTCAATTAGTTCAAAGCGAAAAAATGTCGAGCCTGGGGCAATTAGTAGCTGGTATTGCCCACGAAATTAATAATCCAATCACGTTTATTTACAGCAACTTGAGTCACGTTCAAAGCTACGGGGATGACTTAATAGACTTACTGCGATTATATCAAAAAGAATTAAAAAATCCTAGTCCAGAAATCTTGCAAAAGCAGCAAGAAATGGAATTAGATTTTCTGCTGGATGACTTGTTTAAGATTTTATTCTCAATGCGTACAGGGAGCGAGCGCATCCGACAGATAGTCCTTTCACTCCAAGATTTTTCCCGCACAGACCGTTCAGGATGGCAGCCAGTCGATCTTCACGCCGGTCTAGACAACACGATTTTAATGTTACAGCACCGCTTGCCTGCTCGCGAGGGGCGACCCGATATTAAAGTCATTAAAGAATACGGCAAAATACCCCCAATTGAATGTTATGCTGGCTTATTAAATCAAGCATTTCTGAATATTATTAACAATGCGATTGATGCTTTAGAGTTATCAGGTTTAAGTTGTCCGCTGTCAGGGAGAGAATTTAAAGATGAATCTGAAACCTACTATCTGAAACCGACGATTAAAATTCACACGGAGGCTTTGGATAAGGATCGCGTTTTAATTATAATTTCTGACAATGGAGCCGGGATGAGCGAATCTGTGAAATCGCGAATTTTTGACCCATTTTTTACTACTAAGCCCGTTGGTGATGGCACTGGATTGGGTCTATCTATTACTTATCAAATTGTTGTACAACAGCACAAAGGAGAATTGAAATGTATTTCGGAAACTGGGACAGGTACGGAAATTTGGATAGAGATTCCGATTAGGCATGGGTAATTGGTAATTGGTAATTGGTAATTAAGACTTACGTAACGCCGCCTTCTAGGCGGTATTTTAACCGCCTAGAAGGCGG
>NZ_JARFTR010000175.1 GCF_029167235.1 Kamptonema sp. UHCC 0994
ACCGCCCAGAGGGCGGCGCTACAAACAATAATGTAGTATCTAAGTCCCAACTAAAAAGTGTCAATTTATACCCGTAGGCAGAGATCGCAGTTATAATTATGTTATAGCGTTTGACCAAAGTATGCCTTACAAATCTGACCCAGCCTCAGCCTCAAACTTCAAAACGCAACAATTGAACGGTAGAAAATTCCTAGACAGCTTGCTGCTTGCAGCCACAGCTATTTCTACTGCGGGATCGATCTTGGTTTACACAGCAACACTTCCTAATCTAACGGTAGCCCAAGAATATGAGGGCTGTTTCATGCGGAACTCCTCTGGAAAAATTGTCAGCTTGAATGAATCAGTTTGTGGCATTACTCCTCAAGAGTTGAGTCCAACTGCTGCTAATTCGGGAATATTTCAAGCCAAAATTAAACGCCGAGAGGGGAACATTCCCGTGATTGATGTCACTTTTAACGGCAAACAGAGCTTTGAGATGATGGTAGATTCTGGAGCTAGTGGTACAGTGATCACGCCAGCAATGGCAAAGGCTTTGGGGATAACTCCAAAGGGAACAGTGAAAGCTAAAACACCTAACGGAGAAGCTACTTTTCAACTAGGTCAAGTTAGTTCTTTGCAAGCTGGGGGGCTGGAAGTTAAGAATATCCAGGTAGCGATCGCGCCTACACTAGACATTGGACTCCTAGGACATGACTTTTTTGGTAATAAAGACGTGACTATTAAGGAAAATGTAATCGAATTTCGATCGCGATCGTAAATGAAGGATCAAGTAAGATATTGTCATTGCGAGCTGTGCGAAGCAATCGCCCAGTCTCTGCGATTGCTTCGCACAGCTCGCAATGACGACGGATAATTGTAAGGTGTGCGCTCGCCGAAACCATCTTCTGCGATAAATTACAGGCGATTGGCGGCGAGCGCCCACCCTAGGTTTAATTATGTCCGAGACGATCCAATTTCCAAAGATGCTTTCAAGTCTTTAGCCAGAAATTGTACCCAAGGTTCTTTCATCAGATCGAAGTGACTCCCAGGCAGATTGTGAATCTCTACCCCCCCAGCTACTACATCACCCCAGCCCAAATCAGGCTTGAAGTAATATTTCACATCCTGATATTTGCAACGAAAGAGAGCTAGAGAACCTGGGTAGATTTTGCACCTGTAATTCATGTCAGCTTGCATATTAATATCTAAGAGTTTTAATAAGAAGTCTGGAGGAGAAATTTCATTTTTAGAAAGCTCCCCAACCAGATGATTTTTGTAGTAATATAAAGTTAGCCGACAGTAAATTCTATCCCACAGATATTCTAACTTTCCTTTAAAGCTACTAATTTTCCCAAGATTTGTTGTGTGAAGCTTGATAAACTTAGCCAAAGATCGCTCATTTTGCTCCTGATTTTGCACCTCATTACTGATATGAGCAACACCTATATCGCATACCCCCAACCATCCTATTTTCTCTCCTTGGGCACATAGTTGTTGTGCCATCTCAAATGCGACTATTCCGCCTAAAGAATAGCCAAAAAATAGATAGGGGCCATGAGGCTGAATGCTCTTAATTTCATTGATGTAATGTAGCGCCATTGCTTCCACAGTAGCTAGAGGCTCTTGCTTCCCATCTAATCCGATTGATTGTAACCCAAAAATAGGTCGATCTTGACCTAGATGATAGATGAGTTTTTGATAATCTAAAAGGTTCCCACCAACTGCATGGATTAAAAATAAAGGTGTTTGCGATCCTTTTGTTTGAATTGGGACTAATGAAGACCAAGATGGTGTCCATTCTGGCTGCGAAAGAATATGAGCAAATTCTTCAATCGTTTGCTGCTGAAATAAGATTGATAATGGCAAGTTTTTACCAAAAATATTTTCAATTTTTGCTAATAAATTGACGGCGACTAGAGAATGACCACCCAATTCAAAAAAATTGTCTTTGATTCCTATTGGTTCGATCCCTAATACCTGTTCCCAAATCTTTACTAGCTGAATTTCCAATTCATTACGAGGAGCAATATACTTATTGCCAGAGTCAAAATTTGGGACGGGAAGTGCCTGACGGTCTACTTTTTGATTGAGGTTCAGGGGTAGAGCGTCCAAAACTACAAAGGCAACAGGAACCATATATTCTGGTAATTTGCTCTGGAGAGAGCGACGGATATCGTCAATTTCCGGGGGATCGGTGGAGTGAAATACCAGATAGGCGACTATTCCCAATTCACCACTATTTAGTTCCCGACACACTACCACAGTTTCTCTTACCCCTGAAATTTGTCGCAGTACAACTTCGATTTCTCCTGGTTCAATCCGAATGCCATTAAGCTTGATTTGGAAGTCAGTTCGACCGAGAATTTCTAAATTGCCCTGGGCATCTAAACGTCCGCGATCGCCTGTCCGATACCAACGCTCTTGGTCAATGATGACAAATTTTTCGGTGGTTAATTCTGGTCGTTCCAAATAGCCTTTAGCAACACCCGCCCCGCTGATATATACCTCGCCAATTTCACCAATGGCAACCGACTTTTGTTCTGACTCATATAGGCGAATTGCTACATTAGGAAACGGCTGTCCTACAAGGGTTTTGGTGACTGTTTGCTCTCTGGATACAAAGTGGGAGCAAGCCATACAACTAACTTCACTACAGCCATAAATGATGTGAATTTCGGCATTTTGAAACACGCGCTGCATAGCGACAAGAACGTTGGCTGGAACGAGATCGCCACCAGTAGAAACGTGCTTTAATCCGCTAAACTTTGCCAAATCAATGCTGTTATCTTCGATGTAGGCTAGCAATTTTTTGAGCAGATTAGGGGAGGCGTGGATCGCAGTCATTTGTTCTAAAATTTGGCACATCTGACGGAAATCTAATATCTGTTTCCGTTCTAGGATCGTGAGAGTGCCACCCGCAACTAAGGGAGACAGGAGTTCAAAAAAGGTGATACTAAAACTGAAGCGAGCGATCGCAGGCATTATCGTGGTACGGTCAAAACCAAAACGTTCCTGGGCCACCAAAATGTAATGGCTCAAGTTACGATAACCGATCGTTACGCCCTTGGGTTTGCCAGTAGTCCCCGATGTATAAATGATGTAGGCTGTCTGGTCAAGGTCAATATTGACAGATGGGTTGTCGGTGGACAGATGCTCTATACTTTGCCAATCGCGATCGCAACAGAAAACATTTGGCCCGGTTGCGGGTAAATTTGGTAATACATCTCTCTGAGTAAGGATAACTTGGGGTTGGTTGTCCTCCAAAATCGTGGCGAGGCGATCGCGGGGATAGTTGGGATCGAGGGGAACGTAAACTGCACCTGCTTTCAAAATACCTAGCAAAGCCACGCCAATTTCTAGGGATGGCTGGAGACAAACACACACCCGCGCCTCTGCACTTAGACCTAAACTAAGTAGGTAATGAGCCAGTTGGTTAGCACGGTGATTGAGTTGCTGATAGGTCAGATAGTGGTTTTGATAATTAATTGCCCTCGCCTCTGGCTGTTGGTCAACGCGATATTCAATTAACCCCTGAATAGTATTGCTAACAGAGTTTAAACTGACTGATTCCCTTGAATTACCAACTGGAAACATCGCATTATCCTGAAGCTATATAGGGATTTTTGAATAACCAGAGTAAATAACTTTTTCCTTCAGCGCAAAAACTTAACCAACTCTTCCAACTTCAACCAAGCTTTGCCGCTGAGTAAGATATCATTGGCAAGAGAAAACCCTTGTTCGTGAGCGCCCAGCGGTACAATTCCTCCTACTTGCAGCGCCAGAGACGCATTCAAAGCAACCGCTGAACGTTGTGCGAGAGTTCCTTTTCCTTGAAGGACATCCCGTAAAATTTGAGAATTTTCTTCCACATTCCCACCTCGTAGAGATGCGATCGCGGCTGGTGTCAAACCGATTTTTTCGGGATTTAATTCACTTAGTCGCACTTCCCCTTCTGACAAAATAGCTAAATCAGTAATATCTCCCAATCCTGCCTCATCTAATCTTTCTCGACCATGTAAAACGATCGCCACTTCCGTACCCAATTCTTTCAAAGCTTCAGCAACTATTACCACCAACTTTGAATCGAATACCCCAATTACTTGACGCAGCGGCCGCAAAGGATTGACCAGCGGGCCCAAAAGGTTAAAAACAGTTCGCACCTTCAGAGTTCGCCTGAGTGGGGCCACAACCTTCATGGCTGGATGCCAACCGGGAGCGAATAAAAATGTGATCCCGACTTCTTCAATAGCAGCATGAACCTTTTCTGGAGAGGCGTTCAAGTTAACACCTAACGCTTCTAAAACGTCAGCAGAACCAACTTTACTGGAGGCCGAACGATTTCCGTGTTTGGCAACTGCAACTCCACTGGCGGCGGCCACAAAAGCCACAGCAGTCGAAATATTAAAAGTTGAGGCTCCATCCCCACCAGTTCCGCAGGTATCAATTAGAGATTTGGGAGTTTTGAGATTGCTTTGTTGCACTCCCAAAACTAAACCCTGGGGGGAATCTACGTCAACGCGGTTGGGAATTGAAGAATTTTGTGGCTGAAAATTCCCTAGAGACTGAGACTGCAACACAAAAGCCATTCCCGCTAGTTCTTGAGCAGATATCCCTTTAGCTTGGAGAGCAGCTAGAATAGCACCTGATAATGCTGGGGGAATAGCATCTGCTAGCCATCCTTGCATTAATTCAGCGGCGCGATCGCGACTAAGAGACTGACGATCTAGCAATTGTTGGAGTAATTCGGGCCACAGAGAAGCATCCGGCGCGATCGCGGAGGTAGAGGCAAGGTCTGCCGTAACCGCAGTTTTGTCTTGTAGTTGGAGTGAAGGGGAAGAATCAATCATCAATCGATTATCTTAGATATTTATAGATGTCGTGAGATTTAGGATTTGATCTTAGAGAGAGCGCTTTAGGGAACTTTGCCGTTGGCATCGCTCTCTAACTTGCCAGTCCCTAGTCTACCTTGCTATTGACTTGTAACTTTAATCAAGAAAAATCAGGGGGGACACAAATTTATCTACCCAAACCCTCTTTAAACAAAATTTCTACTTCAGAAGCCAACTCGACCCAATATTGAATTTTTTGATACAACTACGGTTCGTTGATTGTGAGATTTTTATAGATCGCACATCTATTTAGCTCCTAATGCCACCATCTTAAATTGACTTTCGGCAGCTAGTCCTTCTGAAGCTAGATGTTCAAGCGATCGCAGTCAAGAGATTCTGCGCGATCGCTAGCCGACTTTGCCAAGAGCATCCCAAGGCGTGTAAATATATACCAACCGCCAAGATGGTTAGGACACTCACTCATGGCTGAAGCCATTGATTCTATTTCCCTCTCCCGCTAGCCGTGAGCATCGTACCCCCTATCTCTAGGCGCGAAGCATTCCGACAGTAAATCTCTGCTTATAATCAATAAGTGTACGCTGCCGGAATATTTCACCTCTACTATAAAATTGGGATGCTCCCACGTTATCTGAGTGATAAGTAAGTCTCGCTCAATGGGTTCAGGGTGTTAAATTGCCTGAAAAATCCTTGAAAACAAGGTAAATCGGCTACATACAATCGTATTTAGGACTTACACATTTATAGCAGTTTTTAAGTGGATAGGTACTGCTTTTAATTGGTAATTAACAATTAACAATTAGCAATTACCAATTACCAATTAGCAATTAGCAATTAGCAATTAGCAATTACCAATTACCAATTACCAATTACCAAATTAAGCACTAACAAAGCTTTTTGTGTTCTTTAGTTAAACGAACAGGTACAGAAGTGGGCAACCAACAACGATCAAACTATGTACTCGATTGTCTGGGGATCGAGGAGGCACTGCACCAAATGGAAGCAAAATATCGCAGTATGTTTGAAAATGCTGTTTCAGGCATTTTCCAGACAACCCCTGACGGGCGCTATATCAGTGCAAATCCTGCCCTGGCCCGCCTCTACGGTTACAAATCTCGCGAAGAAATGATGGCAAGGCTGACTGACATCGAACAGCAGCTTTATGTAGACCCTAAACGACGTGACGAGTTTGTTGCTGCTTTACAAGAACATGATGCAGTATCAGATTTTGAATCGCAGATTTACCGCCGAGACGGGAATATAATTTGGATTTCTGAACACGCAAGAGCAGTTCGTGGCCCCAACGGTGAACTACTCTATTACGAAGGTTTTGTCGAAGATATCACTCAGCGCAAATACGCAGAAGCCGCACTTAGCGAAGAAAGAGAACGCCTCCGTCTGGTAATCGAAGGAGTCAAGGACTATGCAATATTCATGCTGGATACTGATGGTCTTGTAGCTAGTTGGAACTCTGGAGCTGAAGGCATTTTAGGCTATCGAGCAGCCGAGATTGTCAGCTCCCACTTTCGCTGCTTTTACACTAAGGAAGAAATCGATCTTGGCAAACCCGCCGAAAAATTAGAAGTAGCCACAGCCAAAGGTAGATTTGAAGATGAAGGTTGGCGAGTTCGCAAGGATGGCTCCCAATTTTGGGCCAATATTATTGTTACGGCTTTGCGGGATGAAAGCGGAATATTACGCGGCTTCTGTCAAGTTATGCAGGATATTACTGAGCAAAAACGAGCCGCAGAGGAAAAAACCCAATTAATCACTTCTTTACAACAATCGGAAAAAAAATTCCGTACTTTGTACGAATCAACTACCGATGCAGTAATGTTGCTTGATGAAAACGGCTTTTTGGACTGCAACCCCGCAACTTTAAAATTGTTTGGATGTAGCAGCAAAAATGAGTTTACAGGCAAACACCCTTCGGAATTTAGCCCTCGCCTACAGCCGGGGGGCGAAGATTCAGCGACTCTAGCTCAGCAGCGTATGGCTGCGGCCCTCTCTACAGGTAACTGCCGTTTTGACTGGCTCCACTGTCGCCTTGATGGTTTGGAGTTCCCCGCAGAGATATTGCTCACTTCAATGGATATTGGCGGTAAATTGGGGCTGCAAGCGGTGGTACGTGATATTACCTACCGGGTGATAGCAGAGGAAGCTCTGAAACAGGCAAATGAGGATTTGGAACGTCGGGTTCAAGAGCGCACCAGTCAGTTAGAGGCTGCGATCGCACAGTTGCAAAGCGAAATTGCCGAACGCCAAAAGGCGGAAGCTCAGTTACGAGCTTCGGAGGAAAAATTCTCTAAAGCTTTTCGCTCAAGTCCCGATCCGATTACGATTACTTCCTTCACTGATGGACGGTTTATTGAGGTTAATGATAGTTTTCTGAGCTTAATGGATTACCGTCTTGATGAGGTGATTGACAAGACTGTAACGGACTTGAATCTTTGGGTAAATGTAGAAGACAGAACTAGATTAAGACAAGTTTTGCAGGAGCAAGAGGTAGTTCGCAACTGCGAATATGAGTTGCGGATGAAGTCGGGAAATGTGGTGGTGGTGCTGTTATCGGCTGAGATTATTAATCTGGGCGATGAGATTTGTTTGCTGGCTGTGATGACGGATATTACCGATCGCAAAGCTGTTGAGGAGGCTCTACGGGAGAGCCAGCGGGCGCTGGCAACATTGATGGGGAATTTACCTGGTATGGCTTATCGTTTCCGCAATGATGCCGATCGCAGTCTGGAATTTGTCAGTGAAGGTTGCTATCAGTTAACAGGCTACCACCCAGAGGAGTTTGTTGGCGAAAGGAAACTTTCTCTCTCAGAGATTACTCACCCAGAGGATCAGGAGCGTTTGTGGACAGCAGTTCAAATTGCTTTACAGGAAAATCGACCCTATCAGTTAACTTATCGCATTACTTCTAAGGCGGGGGAACTAAAATGGATTTGGGAACAAGGGATTGGGGTGTTTTCAGATTCTGGAGAAGTGTTCGCTTTGGAGGGGCTGATCGTTGACATTACTGAGCGCAAAGTTGCTGAGGATATTGCCGTGCGATCGCAATGTGAGTTAAGAGAGCAAAAAACACAGTTAGAGAAAACTTTGCATGAGCTACAACAAACTCAATCTCAATTGATTCATACTGAGAAAATGTCTTCTCTAGGTCAAATGATTGCTGGAGTTGCCCATGAAATTAATAATCCAGTAAATTCTGTGTGCGGTAATCTTGTCCATGTAGGTCACTATACGGAAGATTTGCTCAATTTGGTGGATTTGTACCAGCAGCATTACCCTGAGCCGGTGGAAACTATTCAAAATGTAATGGAGGAAATAGATTTAGAATTTTTGTTAGAAGATTTGCCCAAAGCGATGTCTTCGATGCACGTTGGGGCAGATCGTATCCGGGAAATTGTGCGATCGCTACGAAATTTTTCTCGCAAGGATGATACTAGGACAAGTTTAGTAAATATTCACGAAGGAATTGAGGGAACCTTACTAATTTTGCAAAGTCGGCTGAAGGCTCGTGCGGCTCATCCTGAAATTTCTATTGTTAAGGAGTACGGAAATTTGCCCATGATTGAGTGCTATGCGGGCAAGATTAATCAGGTGTTTATGAATTTGATTGGCAATGCAATTGATGCAATTGATGAGTATAATCAAAACCGAGCCATTTCTGAAATTAAAGCTAATCCAAGTCTGATCAAAATTAAAACTGAAGTCAATTCTTCAAATGCAATAATTCGGATTTCGGACAATGGTTCTGGGATGAGTGAGGAAATTTCTAAGCAATTATTCGATCCATTTTTTACGACGAAACCTGCTGGCAAGGGTACTGGTTTGGGGTTATCAATTAGTTACCAAATTGTAGTTGAACAGCATGGTGGTAAGTTAAGTTGTACTTCTTTCCCAGGACAAGGATCGGAGTTCACGATCGAGATTCCTATTCAAATACCAGATATTGAAGAAGGGACTAGGGGCTAGGGGCTAGGGGCTAGGGGAAGAGGGGGGGAGAGGGGAGAGGGGGAGATGAGGAAACTCTTTCCCCAATTAGCAATTAGCAATTAGCAATTAGCAATTAGCAATTAGCAATTACAGGACTTACGCACGATTACGTAACGCCGCCATCCTGGCGGTATCTTTACCGCCTAGAAGGCGGCGTTACGGATAGTTTTGCGTAAGTCCTGAATTAGCAATTACTATTTTCGACAAGGACTAAAAGACATTCGATGGAAAGGCGATGTGCCGTAGCGTTCCAAACCTAATCTGTGTTTTGGAGTACCATAACCCTTGTTATTTGTCAAGTCATATTCTGGAAATTTTACAGCCATGCGGACGATTAACTCATCGCGCCAAACCTTAGCAACGATACTAGCAGCAGCAATAACAAGCGATCGCTGATCTCCCTTAATCATTGTTTGTTGCGCGATCGCCAAATGTGGTATCCGCTGATTTCCGTCAATTAGGCAAAGCTCAGGCAAAGTATTGAGCTTTAAAATCGCCCGCTTCATAGCCAGCAGCGAAGCTTGCAAAATATTCATTCTGTCAATCTCCCGCACAGAAGCTACACCAATTTGGCAATCTACAGCCATAGCCTGAATTTTAACTGCCAACCGCGATCGCGCAGCGGGACTCAACTGCTTGCTATCGCGTACTCCCAAAGCTGCCAGTTCCTCTAGCGCCTCCGGCGGCAAAATGCAAGCTGCCGCCACCACAGGCCCAAACCATGCGCCCCGACCTACCTCATCGACCCCTGCAATTACAGATGGGGAAATGGGGAGTGGGGGAGCTGAGGTAGGTCGGGGCACAGGGGCGGATGGGAGGGGGAGCAAGGGGGCAAAGAGAAGTTTTTCGCCTTCTCTGTTTTCCCCTGACTCCAAATCTTCCCTACTCCTCTGCTTCCCCGCTCCTCTATTCCCCATCTTCTCCATCTCCTTATTAATCTTCAACTAAGGCAGAAGAACGACGACGGCGACGGCGGTTAAGAGGTTCTTGTTCTTCCTGCTCAGTGGCTTGAGAAGTTTCAGCAATATTAGAAACCTCATCGCCGCTAGGATCGGAATAGTCATCGCGATCGCTAGGATCGGAATAGTCATCGCGATCGCTAGGATCGGAATAGTCATCGCTATCCTCATCCTCAAAATATGCAGACGAAACTAAAGAGGCGGCTGCATAATCTGGCTCTTGCCTTTCATAATTTGGCTCTTGCCTTTCATAACTAGACTCTTCCCTAACTTGCTCGGTAACACTCGGCAATTCTGCGTCGTCTGCTGGCGATCGCTCCGCCTGCGATGTACTTCCCCCTTGTCCGGGAAGCGTGACCGAAATAATCGCATTCTTAGGATTTTTTACCGTTCGATCCAACAGCAGCAGCGGAGAAACGCCCATCAAAGCATAGACATCTTGTTCCTCTGGTGTCATTTCCACCGCAATCACTTCCGGGGGTTCTACCATCGGTTTCATCAGCTCTGGTCTTGCTGGTCGCACCCGCTCCAAATCGTCGCGATCGCGTCGTTGGCTAATAGCACTAGAGATCGGGAACGTCTCGGAAGTTGCCCGCATTCCTGGCACTCCCAAATATTCTCCCCTAGAATCAGCAATTGAAGGTACACTTGGCACTCGTAACTTGCTCCGGGTTGGCTCTTCATCCCTCACAGGGAGATTACCCTCTCCGAGGCGTTGGCGCGATCGGCGGCGGCGGGCCCCATTCCCTAAATCCTGATAACTAGGGTGATTCATCAAATCCAGGGATGAATTGCTATTACCATCAAAATCTAACCCCTCGTTCTGAGCTTCCCAAGCCGCCCGTGCAGGCTCCAGCCCACGATCTTCTCGAACAGGCCCAGGAGATTCCGCGAAGCTAGGACGAGGAGTAGCACTCAAGCTACGGCGTTCCGGCACTTCTGGCACAGCCGGCAATACTTCGGCAAAAGCCGGACGGGGCAAAGAACGGTTCGACGCTGCGGACTCACGCGCTGTGGAAAAATCACGAACCGCTGGAGCCAGCTCATCTTCCCCAGGGAGTTGCACCAGATGACCTAATCCACCACAGGAGGGACAAGTGTGACCGAACAATTCATAAATATTTTGACCTTGGCGTTTGCGGGTGAGTTCGACTAACCCAAGTTCGGATAGTTGGGCAATTTGTGGTCGTGCTTTGTCAGCTCTGAGCGCTTTGTTGAAATGTTCTAATACCTGCAACTGGTCGCGCCGCGATTCCATATCGATAAAGTCAACAATGATCACCCCGGCAATATTTCGCAGGCGCAATTGTCTGGCAATTTCTGTTGCGGCTTCGCAGTTAGTCCAAAGTACGGTTTCGCGAGCTGTAGCTGAGCGGGTGAAAGAACCGGAGTTGACATCAATCACCGTTAGCGCTTCTGTGGGCTGGATGATGATATAACCACCAGAGGGCAAGTCAACTCTGGGTCTGAGGGCTTCTCTAATCGCGGGGTTGACGCGGAAATATTCCAGCATCGGAATGCGCTCGCGGTGGTGGTCGATCAAAACTCCCGGCGGTAGCTTATTCCCATTCCAGGCCATTAAGTGCTGCTTGACGCGCTTAATGCCATTTTGCGAGTCCACGACAATTCTGTTTACGTCGTTGCTAAACATATCCCGCAGTACCCGCTGGATGAAATCGTCATCACGGTTGAGTAATGCTGGAGCCCTAGTGGAACCACCTTCTTGCTGGACGGCTTCCCACTGCTTTTGTAACACTTCTAAATCTTCAATGATTGCCTCTTCTGTCATTCCTTCGGCTTCTGTGCGAACTAGCAACCCCATACCGGCGGGTTTGACTAAGATCGCTAGCGCTCTGAGACGATTGCGCTCGTTTTCAGCTTTAATGCGGCGGGAGAGATTTACGCCTCGACCGTAGGGCATCAGAACTAAGTAGCGTCCGGGGAGGGTAATGTTGCCCGTGAGCCGGGGGCCTTTGGTTCCCGTTGGCTCTTTCATCACTTGGACTAAGACTTTCTGCTGGGGAGCAAGTAGTTCTGTAATCGCGCCTGCGGAGCGTTTCAGCCGTAGGGGCCCTAAGTCGGTGACGTGCATGAAGCCGTTGCGCTCTGGGTCGCCAATATTGACGAAGGCTGCGTCTATTCCTGGTAATACATTTTCAACAATTCCGAGATAGATGTCGCTGACTTGGTGACTGCCAGTAGCGACTACGAGTTCTTGGATTTGATCTTCGGAAAATACAGCCGCAAGGCGATGCTGCTCCGCTATAACTATCTGCTTTGGCATTCAATTTCCTCAAATTTTTGCAGCAAGTTTAAGACACCTACGCTGCCCGTGCCTATGACTTTGGCTGATTGTTAATTGTTAATTGTTAACTGTTAACTGTTAACTGTTAACTGTTAACTGTTAACTGTTAACTGTTTGATTGTTGAGTAAGCTAACGCTCAATTGTGAGTCGTTGGCTTGAACTAATCGATATTGTTATTCTTGCTGTTCTATGAAACTTACTCAAATCTACTTATGGTAGATTTAATGTTCATTTCCTGCTTCTTTTTTGCTACTACTACTTAGAAAGTCTTTAACTCCCTAATAGAGAGCCAAAGCGTAATTGTAACAAAACCTCGCATAACCAGAATGTCGCGCTATCAAGCGCTGGATTTAGCCAAGAATGCACAAAAAGCTTAAAGTCTTGCCCAGAAGCGAGTTGCACCCAGCTCGCGTTGCTGGTTGACTCAGTGGCTTGCGCTAACAGCACTACTGCCATATCAGCTTCCTTAATAAAGCATTTTAATTGGCACTTTCTGACAAGGGGTTTTTTGCTTCACTGAGCCGACGCGATCGCGGCATCTTTAAGAATGCCAATTTTATCTCTTAGTAAAAACTAGGAGTTTCGGCTATCTCTTGACAACTATTTTGCTTCTGCTGCTGCTACTGTTGCTGCTGCTAATGCTCTATAGAACCTATCCATCACTGTTAAAAAACAGTTAGGAGTCTAATTCCTGCTTCTGCCTAGGGGTCGGCCCCTTTATACTCCACAGGCGTAACTTCAGGTCGAGCCGACCTTACTAATTATACAATTTGCATTGATAACTTTATGTCTTAACCATTATTTTCAGCTCCTTTAATCGCCGTGTCCCTTTGAACCTTATTAAAGGCGAGCTAGTTTTAAGACTACCAGGATATCAAGCCTAATCTTTCTAATCCATTCAGAGGAGGAGCATTGTTTTTCTGCTACCTACAATGATAACAAAACTTGCCTTAAACAGGCAAATTTACGCAGTTTTAGACAATTGATTAACCACCTATTCTTCCTATTAAGAAGCAACCTATTAAGAAGCAAGTTTTTCTATGCCCAAGGCTACTGCTAAAAAACTCAAGTGATGTTTGGAGTTGTTTTGAACTCGCTAGATAACTAACGACTTTATCGATATATTTTCACCTCTCCACGCACTATAGCACTATTTTGAAAACAAAACCGCGATCAAACCGAGCTAAGGATGAGCTGGTTACGGTGGGTGTGGAGGAGTTGAATTTCCTGCTGGCTGACTTGTTCGAGCATATAGATGATATGCTCTGGTCGCAGTAGAGTGCCGTCGTTACGACAACTGCCGATGCAGCGGAGGAGGGTAATTTCAGAGTTTGGTTCGCAGCTATTTGGGCTGTTGCTGAATGCAGGTACAAGTTCCAATTCTTGCAGGCGATCGCGCAAATTGACGCTTTGCACCTTGCCAGATTTTGAGGTTTGCTCCCGCCAAAAAGCCGTAACTACTTTAATTTCCTCTACCCAGTCTGCCCATTTGGGCTGAGGTTGTGGAAAACTGCCCTCACCTTCTAAATCCTCTGGCGATCGCACTAAACCTACTTTAATCAAATACTCGGCCGCCGTCAATAACTGTGTAGCGGAGGGAGCTTTGACATCAACCTCTTCAACTTTGTAAATGGGAATATTTTTCGGCAAGTTAGCTGCCAGCTTTTCCCGAAAAACCGCCACATCCACAAGTTGAGTCAGCTCAAAGTCCACGATTTCGCCGCTACTGGTAGCGCCCAAAGGTAGGGCATTCGCAGGAGAAATCCGGGGACTAGGACGAAACCCGCCAGTAAAGGAAATCGGCAAGGAGGCTCGCCGCAAAGCGCGGTCAAACAATCTTACCAAATCCAGATGGCTAACTAAAGCCAGATCGCCAAGCTTACCAAACCAGACTCGCAAGCGCTGTTTGCGCTCTTGGTTGGGGAGGAAATGACCCGCAAAGGGGGGAATTGAAGGAGGCGGAACAACAACGTTATGACCGAAATCTGTGCCGCAGACACCACAGTGGGAACAGCCTTCAAAGGAACAGTCGGGAACTGTAGCTGCTTCTAGGGCTCGCTGCAAGTCGGTTTTCAGCCAAACTTTGTCAATGCCTGTATCTATATGATCCCAAGGCAGGGGGCGATCGAGAGCATAAGATGAAGAAACATTATCCTCAAAACTTGCCTTCGTAACGCCGCCCTCTGGGCGGTCAATGTAATGCTGAGATGACGGCGTAACATCACCTAACATCACATTCCATTCCCCATTATCCACTAGGCGATATTTCCAGCTTAATCCAGATTCTGCGATCGCCTGCGTCCAAGCGCCAAAAGCACGGTCTAAACTTTCCCACCAAGCATCCATTCCTGCGCCTAATTCCCAGGCGCGGCGGACAACTGGGGCTAAACGGCGATCGCCTCTACCGATAAAGTCTTCCATCGCGGAAATCCGCACATCGGTAAAATTTACCTTTACCCCTTTCATTCCCCGAAATTCTGCCTTCAGTAAGGCTTGTTTGCGCTGGAACTCAGCGGTAGAAACTGAATGCCACTGAAAGGGAGTGTGAGGCTTGGGCGTAAAGTTAGAAATCGTCAAGGTAAAATTTAACCGTCTGCGCCCAGATGCTCTACATTCCTGATGTAGCCAGCGAATTGTCTCCGCAATACCAATTACATCAACGTCCGTTTCTCCAGGTAAGCCGATCATAAAATACAGCTTGATTTTGTCCCACCCTTGCTCAAAGGCAGTTTTCACGCCCCGCAATAATTCTTCGTTGGTCAAACCTTTATTGATAATATCCCGCATCCGCTGAGTACCGGCTTCCGGGGCAAAAGTTAGGCTACCTTGTCGCGTACCACCCAGAATGTTAGCGATATTTTCGTCAAATCTGTCTACCCGCTGGCTAGGTAAAGATAGGGTGATATTTTCGTCTTTGAGGCGATTTTTGATTTCTAAGCCTAGTGCTGGTAGTGCTAAATAGTCGGAACAACTCAGGGATAACAGCGAAAATTCGTTATATCCTGTGGCTCTCATGCCTTGTTCGATCGCATCTGCTACTTGTTCGGGTTCGACATCCCTAGCGGGACGAGTTAACATTCCCGGTTGACAAAAACGACATCCGCGAGTACAACCACGACGGATTTCGATGGTGAGGCGATCGTGTACTGTCTCGACGTAGGGTACTAACCCGATGGAGTAGGCTGGTATCGGAGTTGCTACCCGCCGCAAAATTCGTTCGGGAACATCTGGCCTTGTGGGGTACACGGAGCCATCTGTTGCCATTTCGTAGAATTGGGGGACGTATACGCCGGGAATTTGAGCTAAATCTAGCAGTAATTCTTCGCGGCTCAAGTTATTAGCTTTGCCCAATTCTAGGACTAAACCAATTTCAGGCAGTAGTTCTTCCCCGTCTCCCAAGGCGATGAAGTCGAAAAAGTCGGCGTAGGGTTCGGGATTAGATGTTGCTGTTTGTCCACCAGCGAAGATTAGAGGCCAGGATGGGGAGGATAGGGAGGATAGGGAGGATTTAACTCCCCCATCTCCCCTCTCTTTCCATGTCAAAGGAATGCCTGCTAAATCAAGCATTTCTAAGATATTGGTGGCTCCTAGTTCGTAGCTTAGGCTAAAACCGAGAATGTCAAAGTCTGTGAGCGATCGCTTGGACTCGACTGCAAATAGGGGGGTTTGTGTCGATCTAAGTTTTGCGGCTAAGTCTGTTGCTGGTAAGTAGGCGCGATCGCATAGTTGCCGGGGTACTGCATTTAAAATGTTGTACAGGATGATATGCCCTAAGTTAGAAGCACCAACTTCATAGACTTCGGGGTATGTTAAGACCCAACGCACGGTTGCGGTATCCCAAGGCTTATGTACTGCTCCTAATTCATTTCCTAAATAACGGGCAGGCTGCTTGATTTCGGGGGTAAGTAATTTCTCTACTGCAACTGGCACGGCTCTACTCGCTTCTACTCGCTTTTACTTGCGATTTCTTCTGAGCCTACCTTAAAAATGGTTAATCCGCCAATGGTTAATAGCTCTGATTGTGAGCGATCGCAGTTTCAAAGGCTGTACCCATCTCAAAAATCTCGAAAACTTGGTCTAGTTGGCTGAGTTCAAAGATCATCCTAATGGCAGGGGGAACTGAACAAATACTAAATCTTTTATTTAAGCTTTTGGCTCTTTTTAGCCCAGAAACCAAGGCCAGCAAGCCGGAACTGTCTAAAAATTCTACTTTTTCGAGATTCACTAGCAAAGTCGAAAGGCCTGGATTGGCAAAAGCTGCGTTCAATTGGCTGTGAAAGTCTCCGACGGTGACTGCATTCAGGTAGCTCTGGGGAGCAATTACTGTAATTGGTTCGCGGGCAAGAACTGCGTGCATGAGTCAAACCTCTGGTTACTACGTATTTTCAACTACGGTAGTGAGTGGGCTTTAGCCAACGCCTACGTTATATTTACTGAATTTAACCCAGACTTACGAATCTCGATCGCCTAACCTAAGTAATTTTACTGAATCTTTATGGTTTAGCACTCCTTTTTTAAAGTTTCTGTAAAGATTGTAAAATCTAAGGTGGGGAAGTATGCTATTTCCCTTTTTTAGTGTATGGGTGCATCTACTTTCAGGATTCCTGCGTCCCCAAACCAGATTTGTCTCTTGACTCTCAAGGATGTGACAGATATCACTTGTGGTTCCAGCCTGAGATCACGAGCCCGTTGAGGCCTTGAGTCCACAATTGAGATATGCGGAGTTCCCCTAACTACTATGCAAGCTACTCATGCTATTCGTAAACTTGTAGAAAAAGCCCTCTACATTAAGCGGTTGACTCCTGATATTGAAAATGAGATCAACTACGAGCTGACTAGGGTAGGTTACATCTCTGATGTTGACTTCGAGGCGCTAGAGTTATTAATGGATGAGATGGATGCGGGTCGGATTCAATTGGTACCTAGTTCTTAGCTGAATGTGAAGGGGAGGTAAGGAGAAAGTTTGCCTCTTATCCTGGGGTTGTCGTCCACAGCTTTTTTAAGAAAAATAACTTGCCTTGGCGGTAAACTGTCATTGGTGCTTTAGAGTCACCCAGCCCTCTATTTTACATTGCCATGCAGTTTGCCAAGCGCTTAGAGAAAATACCGCCTTATCTGTTTGCTGAGATTGACCGAAAACGGGATGAGCTCGTCGCCAAAGGGGTTGATATCATTAATATGGGAGTTGGCGATCCTGACAAGCCTACTCCAGCTCATATTGTCCAGGCAATGCAGGAGGCGATCGCAGACTCTTCTACTCATAATTATCCTCCCTACCAAGGTACGAAAGATTATCGGCAAGCGGTGGTAGCCTGGATGGAACGCCGATTTGGAGTTAAAGATTTAAACCCTGACACGGAAGTTGTTTCTTCAATTGGTTCCAAAGAGTCGATCCACAACACTTTTTTGGCTTTTGTGGAACCGGGAGACTACACGCTGATTTCCGATCCTGGCTATCCAGTATATCGCACATCAACGATTTTTGCAGGGGGCGAACCCTATCCGATGGCTTTGACGGCGGAGAATGGATTTTTGCCAGATTTGACTGCGATTCCCGAAGAGGTAGCGACTAAGGCTAAGTTGATGTGGATTAACTATCCTAACAACCCAACTGGTGCGATCGCAACTTTGGCAGATTTTGAGAAGTTGGTAGCCTATTGCAAAAAGTACGATATTTTGCTCTGCCACGATCACGCTTATTCGGAGATGGCTTACGATGGTTATAAGCCGCCGAGTGTGTTAGAAGTTGAGGGTGCAAAGGACGTAGCAATTGAATTTCATAGCTTGTCTAAATCTTACAATATGACGGGCTGGCGGGTTGGTTTTGTAGTCGGGAATGCGACGGGAATTAAGGGATTAAGTCAAGTTAAGACTAATGTAGATTCGGGAGTTTTCAAAGCCATTCAACGCGCTGCGATCGCGGCTTATTCGACTACGGAAGCAGAGTTACAAGCGGTGATGTCTGTTTATCAAAAACGCCGTGACATTATCGTTAAAGGTTTGCAATCTTTAGGTTGGCCGATTGAGCCACCCAAGGCTACGCTGTATGTGTGGGCTCCTGTACCCAAGGGTTATACTTCTACTGAGTTTGTCAGTTTGTTGTTAGAGAAGTGTGGAATTATTGTGCCTCCTGGGAATGGTTATGGGGCGGCGGGTGAAGGTTTTTTCCGTATTGCTTTGACGGTAGCTGATGAGCGGATGTATGAGGCGATTGAGCGGATGAAAAAAGCTGGGATTCGCTATTCTTGATGTTTTTTAACCGCAGATGAAAGCCGATTAATGCAATTTTTGATGATTTGTGTTGATTAGGGTGATTCTGCGGTTTTTGGTAATTTGACTTGCTAATAGCATTAGGGTAATTGCTAATTGGTAATTGGGGAAAAATTCTCCGAGTCATTGCGTAAAGCATCGAGCATGGTTTTGGCATATTCAGCCTAATCAGGAAATTCTGGAAGTAGCGATCGCCATCTTGTTTTATGCGTTCATTCTGTCAATTGCCTCGGCAAATCTTGGTGTTTTCATGTTGTACAACGCTTCGTTTAGTAAAACTTTAGCATAGAGAAATTGTCCTTCAGGAGATGAAAGCGACACGGTGTCCTTGGCAATTTGTGTGAAAAACTCCTGTTGACGAACGGTTTCCATGCGCTCGTCAATCACCGTATCTTGAGCCTGTAAAACTGTGGCCAAGCGCATAAATCCCATTGCGTAAAACATCAGACAAACTTGCTGCATGATGAAAAATCGAGCGCGTTTGTAGTCATCTAGGGAATCGCCAAAATATGCCTTTAGGTAGATTTCTTCCTGCGCTTCAGTCTTCACAAAATTATTAGCAACGATCGCCAAATCTACATAGCGATCGTTCTGAAAAGCAGCTTCCCAATCCACTACCCAAATTTTCTGTCCATCAAACAGCAGGTTCCTGGGGTTTAGGTCGTTATGGCTGGGAACGAGAGCGGGATCGTAGCGCGGGTAGGCTTTCTGGATTTCTGCGTAGTACCTGAAGTGTTCCTCCGTCGCACTTTCCGGCAAGAGTTTGGAAGATTTAAAGTTTTCAATGAATCCATCGATTCCATCCAGGTAATTAACCAATGTTGGAAAGTTTGGAGTAGCCTGTATTGTTTGAACAACGCTCACCACTTTAATTAAATTATTTGGCGTAAAGTGTCTAGGAAATGGCTTGGCTTCGATGAAATCAGTCATCGATATCGCATCTTCGGCATTGGCATAGTAAACATGGGGAGCAACACCCGCTTCTGCTGCCAAATTCATGCAAATATAGTGCCGATTTGGATCGTTGAATGTATCAGTTTGCAGTATAACTTTCAAGAGATATATTTTTCCATTCACCGTGATCTTATAAACGAGTGCTGAAGAAAGCCCACCTGATAAAAGTTCGACGCTTTCAGCGATCGCTGTATTGAAAGCAGTTTTTAGCGCTCTTTCAACAGCTTCCAGTTTTACTTCTGGTATCGATGCTTTGAATAATTGTTTCATGTTCTCTGAGCAGTAATATTTTTCCAACCTTGAGTTTGACTGGACAAAATGGGCAAACCATTTATTTTTGGGCTGGGATTTTTCCAGCATTCTCAGTGCTGCGAGTCAGAGCTACGGAATGTGCGCTAAAGAGCGATCGCACAAAAACTGCCGCAATTGCCCACCGATCGCCTCCAGAGAAAAATGAGTTTCCACTCGAAGGCGAGCCCGCTTGCCCAACTCTCGCCCCCAGATTCGATCGTCTAAAACCCGACCGATCGCCCCTGCCAAAGCCGCTGCATCCTCACGGGGTACAACGATCCCGCCGTCAGCTTCCCCCCCCTCCAAAATATCTGGCACTCCCGGCGCGTCAGCAGCTACAACAGGCAACCCGCAAGCCATCGCCTCCAGCGGCGCAACCGGAAATCCCTCATGGCGAGAAGGCAAAGTATAAACGTCAGCGGCCGAGAGGTACTGTCGCATCAAAGCGCGATCGCGCACGTATTCATTCACCCAAACAATGCCCAAAAGCTGCATCTGAGCGATCCGCTGACTCAATGCCTCCGCGTCGCTACCAGTCCCCACCAGCAATAGTCGCAAATCTCGGCCTGGGCGATCGCTGCATACCTGTTGCCAAGCTTCCAATAAAATATCTAACCCCTTGCGATGGATATCAATTCGCCCGTGACAGACGACAATTTCCGCCTCATTCGGAAAACCCAGCAATTGCCGAGCTTCAGCGCGATCCATTGGTTGCCACAGTGTCAAATCCAGCGGGTTAAAAATCCGGGCAATCTTTTTAGCAGGCACGCCATAGCGAGTTTGCACGCGCTGTACCTCGGTTTGGGAAGCAATAATTAAACCCGCGCTGGCTTTCAAGGCAATCGGGCGGGACAACCTTTCCCAAGGACTTACCTGAAAATCGCCTCCCTGAAACGTCGCAAACACAGGCAACCCCATCCGCCAACCCAACCAAGTGCAAGCATCAAAACGCGGATACTCATATTCTTGACAAAGAATTGCTTGGCAGTTTTCCCGCCGTAGTTCCCTCTCCAACAACCCTAAAGGTGTCGCTAGATAAGGGGCGATGCTTTTTACTCCTGTCAACACCAGGCGGCGAAGGCCTCGAACCTCTCCAAACATATCCCGAACTGTCCACCCTTGAGGGTTAACCATTTGGCGGCGGATGGTTTGGTAAAGTTGAGATGCCGGCAGGGCACAGATTTTTGCTCCTGTATCTTTGTGGGTGTAGTAGACTGGTTCAGTCACGCTGCCAGAAATGCAGAATAACACTGTCCGCACCCCCGCTCGTCGTAGGGCCTCGATGTAGCCAAACATCCAGCCGCCCGTTATTTCGTTGCAGAAGGCTTCAAAAGAAACCCCAATGGTGTCTAAAAAATCTTCAATTAAATCGCCCCAGTGTAAGAGAGCGATCGTTGGTTCTAGTTTAATTTTATCGAAACTCATTGACTTTGTTTATTGTTGCTGGATTGTTTGAAGCCTGAATAATTGATTAGATAGGACTTACGCAAAAATATCCGTAACGCCGCCTTCTAGGCGGTAAAGGAACCGCCAGGATGGCGGCGTTACGTAATCGTGCGTAAGTCCTGTTAGATTAGGCTGGCTTCTGCCAAGCATAAGCAGTTTCCGTCCCCAATGATTCCGGTTTATGCAGCCAATAACTCACCCAGGTTAAAGGACTGAGTGCAGTACACAATAATTGGCGTTTAAGAGGGGATAAACGGGAAAATGCAACATCATGGCAAACTACCGTCAATGGATTAATAAAAGTGGCAGAACTCTGGCAAGGAAAACCAATTAATGCTGTTAATTGATCGAGAGTATATCCACGCCGAACATGACCCCATTCTGCCATCACCTCGGCTTCTGGTGGGCAAAGTGGTTTCATAAATTCATAGTAGGGAAAGCGCCAAGATATGCCCGCGCATATAGTGATACATTTGATGTTTTAAACTATCCAAATCACCTCGGTGATAGTGATAAACTACTGCTGTTGGTTCGTAGCGACAAAACCAGCCTTCGGCAAGGATTCTATACCAAATTTCTGAGTCTTCACTACACCCAGAAGCACCGGCTCCTAAGCGTTCGTCAAAGAGTCCAATTCGATCAAATAGTGGCTCTTTCGTACCTACTATGCTAAAATATTAGGAAAATGCCAGCTAATCAAAGCTCTAATTTCAAAATTGTTAAAGTTTCTAAATCCAAATCCACAACGCTTTAACAATTTTAATTTGTTATTAAT
>NZ_JARFTR010000005.1 GCF_029167235.1 Kamptonema sp. UHCC 0994
GCGGTAAAGATACCGCCTAGAAGGCGGCGTTACGTAATCGTGCGTAAGTCCTGTTGCAATTAAGAACATAAGTTTGGTAAAATTGAGGTATTGCGTGCGCCACTCTCAAGAATAGACAAAGCCCCTTATAAGGGCGGGTTTGCCAAAAGTTTTAAAGGTACTAACAGGCTAAATAAACCCGCCCCCACCCCGAAAGGAAGTCTTTTATTGACAATGGTGCAAAATATAACGGTTATCAAGCAAGTGAGTTATGCAATTAGCAATTAGCTATTAGCAATTAGCTATTAGCCATTAGCAATTATCCCCAAATAAAACTACTAACAAAAATATGAGAAGTTCCTTTGCTACCCAGGCCCAAACCAACGCCACACAAGTTACCTTTTATTTTGATAACGGTCAATCAGAAGCATTTAATATACCCATCCCCGCCGCTACCTTCAGTCAACAATTACCCCAATTGTTAGCGCAACCTATATTAACATTCCATTTAATAGACCAAACAGTGATCGTCTACACAGCCAAGGTGATGAAAGTAGAAGTAAAACCGCCTATGCCTCAAATTCAAGGAGAGGGAACTTTCCCTAACTCTCAGCGAGTCACCACCATGCAGCGCGGGGCAACTGGTAGATTTCCAACTGAATAAAATTCTAGCAAACTTCAAGAATTTTTAGAAAATTCTTAACTGCTAAAATATTTCTTTTGATTGCATTTCCTTTCTTCCTTCTTCCTTCATTCCTATGGCTAAAGTTAGTTTAATTCGCGCCAAATCTTACGATTTCCATGCCTTGCAGGAATCCCTAGAAACCCTGCTAGAACCCCTAGGAAGCATCAATAACTTTGTGAAAAAAGGCGATCGCGTCCTCCTCAAACCTAACCTTTTAACAGGTTCTCGCCCAACCAAAGAATGTGTCACCCGCCCCGAATTAGTTTACTGCATTGCTAAAATGGTAATAGCAGCGGGGGGTAAACCATTTTTAGGAGATAGTCCCGCTTTTGGTAGTGCAATTGGTGTCGCCAAAGCTAACGGTTATTTGCCATTTTTAGAAGAACTAAATTTGCCAATAGTTGAGTTTCAAGGCAAGCGTTATCAGACTGTTAGCGAAGAATTTAATCATTTGCGATTGTGCAAAGAAGCAATGGAAGCAGATGTAGTAATTAACATCCCCAAGCTAAAATCTCATATGCAATTAACTGTGACAATGGGAGTTAAAAACCTGTTCGGTTGTGTACCCGGAAAAATGAAAGCATGGTGGCACATGGAAGCAGGTAAAGATAGCGCTCGTTTTGGCACAATGCTAGCAGAAACTGCACGCGCAATTAACCCAAATTTGACAATTCTTGATGGCATTATCGGTCACGAAGGTAACGGGCCTAGCGGCGGCGAACCTCGCTATTTAGGAATTTTAGGTGCGTCGGCCGATGTATTTGCCCTCGATCGCTCTATAATAGAAATTGTCAATGTAGAACCCGCAAGTGTTCCCACAGTAGCGGCATCTATAAGATTGGGTTTTTGCTCAAATTTAGAGGCAATAGAATTTCCGCTGCTGCAACCGGAAGAATTAAAGATTTTGGATTGGAAACTACCAGAAACTATGATGCCGATAGATTTTGGAATGCCCCGCGTGATTAAATCCACTTTCAAGCACCTTTATATCCGATTGATCAAAGAACCGATGACTGCTTACCGAGGATGATATAGGTAGGGGCTAGGGGAAGAAGGGAATAGAATAAACGAGTTTCAGTAATTTATACAAATCCGGGTTTACTACTCCCTTAATTGTCATTGTGAGCCAAGCGAAGCGCGTCAAGCGAAGCGCAGTTGCGAGCCAAGCGAAGCGCGTCAAGCGAAGCGCAGTTGCGAGCCAAGCGAAGCGCAGTTGCGAGGGTACGAAGCAAGCCCGAAGCAATCTGAGGCGCGAAGCGTTGCGAGGAACGAAGCAATCTGAAGCAAGCCCGAAGCAATCTGAGGCGCGAAGCGTTGCGAGGAACGAAGCAATCTGAAGCAATCCCGAAGCAATCGCCTAGTCTCTGCGATTGCTTCGCGGAGCTCGCAATGACGACAGAATTACTAATAAAGCGGATGACTAACCCAGATTTGGTATTAGAATGTCCTAACTATCTTGGCGGTTGCTATATTTTTGAATTTTGAGTTTTGTAACGCCGCCCTCTGGGCGGTCTAAAAACCGCCGAGACGGCGGCGTTACAAAAAATGCAAAATCTAATTCAAAACTCAAAACTCAAAATTCCTAACCGTAACGCATTTCCTCCAAAGGGGGATCTGTGTCTTGAGGATCGAACCGCTTTAAGTTCAAAGATTGCAAAGTAAATAGCCAAATATAAAGCGGATTTAGTAAAAGATATCGCTTCCAAAGACGCTTCGGTTCCATTGCCAAGCGAAATACCCATTCTAAACCTAAACTAGCTAAAAACTCAGGAGCTTTGGCCAAATTTCCGGCATGAAAATCGTAAGCTGCACCTACAGCCATTAATGGCATTGACAAATCATTGCGATATTCATAGGCCCAAACTTCTTGCCGAGGACAACCCAAACCAACGAAAGTAATTGCGGCCCCACTTTTGCGAATTTGTTGTACAATTTCCCGTTTTTCTTCCGCAGAAACTTGCTTAAATCGAGAAGGTTGAGCACCCGCAATTACTAACTTAGGAAAACGCTTGCAAAGATTATGGGATAAAGCTTCAAGTACGGAAGGTTTAGAACCGTACAAGTAAATAGGCAATCCCTCTTCTGCTGCACGTTCGCACACTAATAACATTGTAGTTGGCCCGCAAACGCGATCGGGAAGTCGCGCATGATAGAGCAAATTTAATGCCCATCTTACAGGTTGTCCGTCTGGCAATACTAAGTCAAAATGATTGAGTCGGTAGCGATGAATTCTGTCAAGAACTCCCGTCATTACGCCGTGAACGGCTAGAGCGGAAATAGACATGGGTTGGTGTTGGTGTGCGGCAGTAATAATGGTGCTAACAGCCGCTTCATAATCTAGAGAATTTACCAAAACACCAATGACATTTTTCTTGCCTTGATCTATCATTATGCTACCTCTTTTAACCAACGATCGCGGTTAAATTCGTAAATCTCCTCAAGGATTTGTTTGACATTATATTTCATCTGCCATTCGGGATAATGACTGGCAAATCGCCCATTATCGCTAATCCACCAAATATGATCGCCAACTCGATTAGTTTCTCCATAATTCCAATTCATTTTGCGACCAGTAATCTCTTCGCACATCTGAATGCCTTCTATCATTGAACAATTGCTATGGCGACCTCCCCCAGCATTGTAAACTTCTGCTACTCTGGGAGCTTTAAAAAATTCATAGAATGCAGCAATTAAGTCCGCGCTGTGAATATTGTCACGTACTTGTTTGCCTTTGTAACCAAAAACTGTGTAAGGAGTACCCATTGCCGCACACTTCATTAAATAAGCTAAAAAGCCATGCAATTGAGTACCAGAGTGATTGGGCCCCGTCAGGCATCCCCCCCGAAAACAGGCCGTTTTCATATTAAAATAGCGCCCGTATTCCTGAACTAAAACATCAGCGGCTACTTTAGAAGCGCCAAACAAACTATGCAGCGTGTGGTCAATTGACATATCCTCTCGGATGCCGCCTGCGTAGGTATGGTTAGGGTCAATTTCCCAACGATGCTCTAATTCTACTAAGGGCAAACGATTAGGTGTATCGCCGTAAACTTTGTTAGTTGAAGTGAAAATAAATGGAGATTCAATTGCATATTGCCTAGTTGCTTCCAGCAGGTTTAATGTGCCGTTAGCATTAACGGTAAAATCCGTCAGCGGCTCCCGTGCGGCCCAATCGTGGGAAGGCTGAGCTGCGGTATGAATTACTAACTTAATATCAGAACCATACTGCTTAAAAACCTTGGCAATGGCTTCATAATCCCGAATATCTGCTTCGACATGGTGATATTTGCCTTTTAAGGATTGCTCTAACCGTTGCCGATTCCAAGTAGTGGAGGCTTCGTCTCCGAAAAATACGCGGCGCATATCATTATCAATTCCCACCACATCAAATCCCTGGCTGGCAAAAAAATTAGATGCCTCGGAACCAATTAAACCAGCCGATCCAGTAATGATTACAACGCTCATTCGATTTTAGATTTTAGATTTTGGATTTTGAATTTTGTAGCTGTTATTTGTGATTTGTTATGGAAACTTTTGTGACCATAACTCCTAACTAATAACTAATGCACCCGATCAAATTTTATCTTTTTGTTGGGCAACGATGTCTTCGCACAACTGAGCGAAGAACTGACCGTTAACATCCCAATCATATACCTCTGCCACCCGTTTTTGACCTGCTCGACCCATGCGCGATCGCAACTCTGGATCGTCGGCCAAATGAGCGATCGCCTCAGCTAAGTCATTGACTGCCTGTTTGGGATGATAACCAGGCACTTTTATGCCCGTTTCAGCGGTCACTTGGGTAGAGGGCCCTCCCAGATCGAAGCAGACGATCGGACGACCCGCAGCCATCCCTTCCAGGCACGTCCACCCACCTGAATCGTGCAAGCTGGGGTGAATTAATACATGAGATTCCCCTAGCTTACCCAAACTTTCCTGGCGCGGCAGCCTCCCCCAGAACTTAATTTGAGAGGAAATGCCCATTTCTTCCGCTAGAGATTTTAGGCGATCGCGTTCCGGCCCGTCTCCCAGCAGCCAATATTCAGCATTTGGCAAGTTAGCGATCGCAAAGGCCCGCACCGCTAGGTGATAGCCTTTCCAGTGCAACAGCCGCCCCATACTGATAAACCTGATCGGGGAATCTCCCGGCATTTTGCACTCTCCCAGCCGTGTCATCTCTGCCTTGGAGAGATAGGACTCGGAAAGTACCTGTACGTTTTTCGCACCCATAGCCCGCACCCGCTTCGCCGTATCCTCCGTTGTCGCCAAGGCTAAGACGCTACGTCGGGCCGTCATCCTCGCAAACAGATCGCTTTCGCCTAACTTTTGCGCCCACTCTCGCGCTGTTTCGTAAAGTTTTGCCTTGAAGCTAAAATCTGCCCAAAAAGGTTTGGGAGCAGCTTCACCGCCGCCTACGGGGCCCCAAATAAAAGGAATTGGCAGCAGTGAGATGAAGCTAGGCGACCAAAATTTAACGTAGGTAACGTGGCGGGCGATATCAAAACCTATTTTACGGTGGAGCGATCGCGCCACAAAATAAGCCAAAATTTGCCACAGATAGTAGTGTAGTTGCACTCCCCCCTGTCTGCCTTTAAAGTTCTCTTTCCAGCCTAGAGGCTCAATGTAGATAAAGTTTAGGTTCGCGATCGGTCGTGCAGCAAGTTCAGCTTCAATAGCGTCGCGGTAAAAGGTGCGAGTTAGAACCCAGACTTCTTGGTGTTTTGCTGCTTCTACCACCGTATTCCAGCCCACTCCTTCTTCGGAACCCTGTCCGGGTTCGCAGGCAAAGGCAGATAAAAGAATTTTCATCTGTAGATTGTTACTTGTTGGTGGTTAGTTGTTGGTGGTTAGTGGTTCGTGGTTCATTGTTGCGATCGCAAAACGAATTTACCAACTATTTGTGTAATTATAACTAATGAATTTGGTAAAACCCGTACAAATCCATCGTAACAGTCGAGGTTGAGAAAAGTGAGTTTAAATTAATACCACTTCTGAAAAGTGTTGCTGCAATCTCAATCTTGGGTTTCACTTCGTTACACCCAACCTACTGCGATTGCTCTCACCAAATTTTTCAGAAATCGGATCAAAACTAACCACAAATCACCAAGCAACCACTAACCACTAACCACTAATCATTCCCCATTAAAAATGATGTAACTTCAGCATAAGCTTCAGCAGCACTTGCCGGAGTTGTACGAGCAATTAACTGACGAGAACACTCTCCCATTGACTGTATTAGATCGGGATTATCCAGAAAGCGGCGCATCGCCGCCGCTAACTCTTGAGGATTTTGGGGATCAAAAATGTAACCATTTTCTCCCTCTACAATCAGTTCGCACGCAGCCGCTGCATTAGAACAAAGTATCGGTTTGCCAAACACCATCGCCTCTGGCACCACCATCCCCCAGACATCCTCAAAAGTAGGAAATACAAAAATATCAGCTTGCTGAAAGTAAGCTCCCAAACTTCCGTACTCAACCCATCCCACCCAACTTATCTGCTCTTCAATATGACGCTCTTTAATAAACGCTTCCAGTTCCTCTCGTTGATCTCCCTTACCAACAATTAGCAGCGTATAATTAGAGTATCCCTGACTTTTTAGAACTGCACAAGCTTCTAGCAAACTCTTAATTCCCTTCCTGGCTGTAATCCTGCCTACATAAAGAAAAATTGGGCGTTGCAACTGCAAATTAGGCGCAGTTGTTTTTTCCAATCTTTTCATCAGAGCTTCAGTATCAGGAACTAGATAAGTTCTAGTAAAGACTTGCTCTGGTTGAGCATTGAGCACTTCCACCAGATATTTTGTTCCCGCTTGGCTGTTAGAAACAAAGGCATCAGCAAACCGAGCCAGAATGCGTCGAGCAAAAGTCCTAAAACCAGAATCTCGAAAGTCAGAGTTAGGGGAACTCCCATCATAAATAATTGCAATTCGCCAACCACAAAGCGGTTTTAAGACTACTGTTAAAACAGTCCACAGCGAAAAAGCTTGAGGAAAAACCACTTGAGGACGAAATTGCAGCAAGTAACCGATAATACTGGGAGATACCATCAGAAAGCCGCGATCGTAACCCATCTCTATCTTAGTAGTTTCAACAAATTTAGTCTCTCCTACTATTTCAATTGCCGATGCTCCTGGCAGTGTCTCATCAAATCCCGGCCAAACGCGGCCGGTATAAAACTTAGTCTGCTTAAAAATTTTAGTAAATTCTCTCAAGACTGGTTGCCAGTATGCTCCCAGTTCGACATCAGGGACAAGCCAAGCAATGCGAATTTGATCCCGATTCTGCATCCTCTTCACCTTAGTTTTTGTTGTTAGTTAATCCTAGTTTAGTCAAGACTGAAAGCCACACTAACCTCCGATAAGGTAGCAGCCAATAAATTGGCCACAATAAACCTCCGTGGCGCTGAGTAAATACTTTCCACTCACTAGCAGGTTGCAGAGTCGCATCTTTAAAGGCTAAGCCTTTAGGCGTACTCATTTTTTGCAAGCCTTCCGTCAGATTTGATGCCGCAGTTTGTGTCACTTGCGGGTTGAGAGAGCAAGTTGCTAGATGACCCTTTGCAATCCAGACTGTACATCCTTTTTGCTTCGCTCGCAAGCCGTAGTCCCAATCAGCTATGTAGTGGACGAAGGCAGGATCGAGATTGCCAACAATTTGAGCTACATTACGAGGAATGAGGACGCAATTACCATGTATTGTCCCACAAGGTTGAGGCTCTTGAGTTGGTTCTAGAACGCGGTAGCGAAAAGGGAGTAAGAAGTTATCTCGCACAACGCCGCCGTAAGTGGTTTTGCCTGTTTGGGGATCGCAGGTTGAACCCGATACAATTGCTTTAGTTTCTCCTTGTTCTAATAATTCCTTGCTAGTTGCTAACAAGGTACTGACGGCTTCTGGATATAAGATTGTGTCGTCGTTGAGCCAGAGGTAGTAGTCGGGATCGTCTTTTATAGCTTCAGTGAAAGCAAAGCGCATTCCACCGTTCCAAAATAGGTTGCCATTGCCATGAAATATCTTGACTTGAGGATAAGTTTCACTGACTGCTTCTGCCGTGCCATCAGTGCTAGCATCATCTACTAAATAGGTGGTGAGGCTAACATCGGCGGGTAGATTTTGGTTGAACAATGCCTCTAAACAAGCTAATGTCTTTTGTTTGCGATTGAAGCAAGTTAGAAGGACTGCAATTCTAGTATTGTTCATGTTTTCTAAATTAGTTGAGTCTTCCATAATCGTCAAAGTTTTTTGAGTTTTCCTTCTCTCAGAACTGTTACCTTTTGTGATTTCTGCGGAAGTAACCGACGTTTAATCTTCCTTAATGTTATCTTAAGGCTATCCATAAATAAAGCCTTTGTAATTAACATATTCCTGAGCCAGGGGGGAGTATTTAAAGCTTTTAAGCAACGTTGTTGATATCGATCGTATAAGGGACTATAATAATCTTCGTGATTATGTTCTTTGTCTTGTTGCAAAACGATATTGTTGGCTGTTTCCAAATTTCTTAAGGTCTGCGGCAGATCGAAACTGTAGCCACTTACTAAGTCGTACCATTTTACTCCTTTTTGTGTTAATCGATAGCCTTGATCCATTTCCACAAACAAAGTCCAATCTGACTTGCCATCGAAAATCATTTTGTAGCTATCCAAAAGATTACGATTGTAGACTTGCAGCGCGTAGGATGTTCGGATAAAATAGTTTCCTCCGTTAGCGTAAAACCACTCTCGACCATTTTCATGAGAAAATAAGATCATCTTTAAGCGAGCCGCATAAAGCATAGTAACGGCGGGGTCTCGCTCATAGATTTTTTCACATTCATCTAAATCTACAATCAGATTGTCTGGAATTAAGTCTGCTTTAATTTGACCTCCAATTGTGGGAAATTCTAGGGGATATCTACTCGCAGGAGATGTCAAATCGAGATAGTGTTCCTGAAACTGCCAGATATATTTCGGGGGAGAATCAAAGTAATTGTCTATTAGGAAACCAAAGTAGTCTATTCTAGCACCTTGGTCAATCCCCCAATTTCTTCTAACTATGTAATGAACTTGTTTATTGAATTCCCAACCTTTTGTTTTCAAGAAATCAGCAACTTTCCCTTGCTCTTTTTTATGATTAGAAGAGCAGTCTAAGATATAAATTTTATCTTGCTCTGGATCGAAGTTTCTGATTTTGTCAAAGTTGTCTAAAAAGAGGGAAATTCGTTCGTAATTAAAAACTACTAAATGAAAGCGATCCATCTGTCTTCCTCCCGTACATCATTCAAAAAAATTATAACAGAGATAAGTAGACTTGTTTAGTCTGTTCCGCACAACTCTCCCAAGAAAAAAGCTTGATTCTTTCTGCACCGAGTTGGATTAATTTTTTACTTACCTCCGTTGAGAACAAAATATTCTCTAAAACTTCAGCAATATTTTCAGGTTCATTCGGGTCAAATAATTTGGCTGCTTCTCCAACCACTTCAGGTATGGAGCTAGTATTGCTGCAAGCAACGGGACAGTTAAGTGCCATTGCCTCTAACAGCGGCATTCCAAACCCTTCGTAAAGCGAAGGATAAACAAAAAGCGCAGCATTTTGATATAAACTTGCCAGAAATTTGTCATCTCCTGAAACTTGAATAACCTTACCTTCGGGAAGTCCAAGTTCACTAATATTATTGATTTCGTCACTAGAAAAGGTCTGACTACCAAAGCAGATGAAATGAAAGTTATTCCGCAGTTGACTAGAATTTGCATAGGCTTGTAATAGAGTTTTAAAATTTTTGTAAGTTCCTCTGTCTCCTACGTACAAAATATAGGGATGAGGTATGTTGGGAGCAGTGGTATTGCTATCATAGCTGTTTAAGGAGTAGCCATGATAGACTACAGATATCTTGTTAGGGTCTACATTTAAGATTTCTATTAAATCTTTTTTGGTATTTTCCGAAACACAAATAATCCTATCGGCTTGCTGCACAGCTTCTTTTTTTGCCAAAGATGTTGGATCTTCTTGGATATTAAAGATTTTTTTGCTATTGAAAAACTGATTGAACTTTTCGTGGATCATGTCGTGGACTGTAATTACCACTTTCATTTGCGGATCTGTTACGAGATTTTGAGAACTGTAATAAGTTTTGTGCAAAATATCATGGGGGTGTTTTTTTAGCCAAATTGCAGAAAATTTCTCGTTAAACTTTTCAGCTAATTTGTTGATGCTGTTTCTAGTGTAGGGAATAGGAAATCCGACAATTAAGTTAGATTTGTTGTGAGATTTATAACTTTTCAAATACTCATTGACATAAGCGATCGCTAAAATTTTAACCTCTATATTCTCAGATTGAGCGAGGTGAGTTGCTACCTCATATATATATCTGGAAATGCCACCATATTTCTGCCAGCTAAAAACTTGATGATCGTAGACAACTCTCAGCATATTAGACCTTAACCTTCAATAGTTTGTTGACTTGATTTTACACTCTGTTCACAAAAGAGAGATTATATTTATACTAAAATCTCAGATCGAATTAGATGGGAACTAATTCTTTAAAAATAGATAGATATCGACTGGCTTGCAATTCTTGGCTAAATTCTCGATCCGCTTTTTCACGGGCGTTAGCGCAAAGTTTTTGGTGCCTTTCTGGGTTTTCTAATACCCAGGTAATACCTTGGGCTAAATCTTCGCTTTTGTAAGGTTGAGCTAAGTAACCATTTTGTTGATGATCGACGATATCTTTTAACCCTGTGGCATTAAAGGCAACGACGGGAGTGCCACAGGCGAGTGATTCTGAGGCAGTTTGACCAAATGCTTCATACACTGAAGGCACTACCATCACATCAGCGGCGGAATAGGCGAGGGCTAAGGTACTATCGTCGTACAATTTACCTAGATAGCGTACCTTAAAACCGAGCTCGGATTGTTGTGTGGGTTTTGATGCACCGAAAACTATGAGTTCTAATTCTTCTGGGTTGTGAGATTGACTTAACTCTTTAATTGCTGACTGAAGTAAGGAAAATCCCTTCCAGCGATCGCCTGTTCCCTGCATAGCTCCAAATAATATCAGTTGTTTGTCTTGAGGTAAATTTAAGATAGTTCGTGCCTGTAGGCGGTTAATGGGTTTGAAAGTTTGAGTGTCAAGCCCATTGGGGATAACTTCTATTCTATACCCTTTAAAGAGAGAGCTTTCACTGGCGCATTTTGCTAACCACTGGCTAGGAGTAACCAGGCAAAGGTTTAAATGTTTCCAAGCTTTCGCTTTTCGTTGCCATACCCAGCGGGATAGATCGAAGTCTTTGCTGCTGTGCAGTTGCGGGCAACTACCGCAAGATTGAGTATAGCGATCGCAATCTTCCGTATAGTGACACCCGCCTGTAAAACTCCACATATCATGCAGCGTCCAAACTATGGGCTGATTAAACTTAGGCAGACTTTCTATTTGCAGAAATCCCTTGCAAGTCCAGTGTAAATTAATAATATCTGGTGCTATTTCAGCCACTTTTGCAGGTATAGAATCTGGTAGCCACTGGGTAGAAAATATCGCAGAATTTCGCTGTGAATACAGCCGCAAAGGTAAGTTATAAACTGTTGCTCTGATTTCTTCAAATTTATGAGCTAGCTTCCCTTTAATCGCAATGACATTGGGATCGTCACTCCTCTTATTTTGTACAAGGATTTGGGAACTTAGCCCTAGATGTTCTAAGCCTTGATGCAGCCGATAAGTTGCACGGGCTGCACCCCCTTCTCTATCAGAATAACTGAGAAGCAATACTTTCATAAACGCTTGCCATTAACTGGACTTGCCTTGATTTTCAAGAGTTGATTCAGCTTGTATTGCACTTTTCTAATCATCGGTGGATCGTAATCGTATAAAGTATTTTGAGTGAAATTATCTGCTTGGGTATCCCGAATCAAAAAGGGAGGATGCTTCAGCGGAAATTCTAGAGGTTCTGTAGGCATATTATTGTAAGGACTGTCAACATCTGGTGTATGAGTTCCCCCCGCCCCATGCCCAATGTTAGACACTAAATTGGTTTGAGAAATAATGTTCAATCCATTTTGAATGAAACTGGCAAATGCCCATTGAAAATCCCAGGTATTTAGTTTTCCTTCATAACAGAGTTGGAAAGCATTTGTCCACACTCTCACTGCACGGGGATCTTTGAGAATATCTGTTAAAAAATTGCCGTCACGAATTTCCGGCCACAGTTTCATCTCTAAATCGTAGTGTTTCCAAGCCCGTCTCCAACTCGCCCAACTCCAGCAGTGAGTGTAGCAAGAAAAGTAATAGCTATAATCTGTTCGCTGTCGCCCAAATTGAACATTTTGACCAGAAATTGACATAATTCTTGGATCGTATCGATAGCGTTCTAGCAATTCTTCAGCAAAGCGGAAAAATGTAGGATCGGGCAGACAATCATCTTCGATAATAATTGCCTCTTCAACTGTATCAAATATCCAATCTATACCGCTAGCAACGCGCTGCCGACAACCGAGATTAGTGTCTGCATAATTTTTCAATACTTCACAGTCCCAATCTACTTGGTCAATAATAGCTCTAACCGCAGCGCATTCTTTGTCTTCTCCTGGTCTATCTGCACGGGGCCCATCAGCTACTACTAACAATTTAGGGGGTTTGATCTGACGAATTACCTCAAATACTTTGGCGGTTGTATCTGGACGCTTGAAGATAATAAAAGCAACTGGTGTTTGAATTTGATGATTGGACATTGCTGGAACTCTACTTATAATTTAGTATTGGGAAGACTGACTCAGCTAATTATCTCCTCTTACTTGTTGCCATCACTTGCTCTCGGCTGAGAGCAAAGATTATTCTAATTATAGTCTCGAAATTGGCTTGGGTGTGCTATCACAGATTAAATTTACAATATTTTTTGTTGCGTTTTGTGAATTTCCTAAAACTAATTCAGGACTTACACAAAAGTATCCGTAACACAGCCAAAATGGCAGCATTACGGTCGATAGTCACCCTTGCTTAAAAATAATTAAATTAGTTGCTGCTATGGGGATTAATTAATTGCTGATTGGCGCGATCTATCATATTTTGCAGTTCGCCACTGCTAATAATTGAAGCATAGGCATCGTAAAATCTCTTGCCATTAATAATTGATTGTTTTTTCACTCTTTCACTATTAAAAATTCTCATCCCACCAGCGCCAACATTTCTCACAAATGGGCAGGGATATAAGCCTACCTGGTATCCCGCTAACCAAGCTCTCACGCTCACCTCATCATCGTCAAACTGAAACGGAGCGTAATCTTGATTAATACCTCCTAGTTCCAAAAACTGCTTTCTTCTGAAAAAAGTTGGGGATCTATTTACGGAGGTAGTAAACATAAATGGTAGACCAGACTTGGGCTCTATATAGTGAGGTGTGCCATAAATATGGTTCTTAAAAAGTCCAGGCCAACTCCCTATATCTCCAATTCTGCTATAGGTGGGCTCTCGATCTGGAAGCACTGGATCTGGCATTAAAAAATCTAAACCTTCTCTACCACCTAATATTAGTAAATCTGGTAAAGCTTCAAACAAAGTGAGTGCCTGCTCTACCCAAGTATTATTGTAGGGAGGGATATCATCATCTTGGAGTAAACAAACAAATTCCCCTTTTGCCATCCCGATTGCTCGATCGTAGGTTCTCACCTCGAACAAGTCATTACAGCGCAGCAGAAAGTCATTGCGCCTGTCAAGATATTTCATCCACTCTTCGTAAGAGCCATCGCTAGAGCCATCATCAATCACTATCAGTTCTTCGGCTGAAGTTAACCTGAGTGCATTAATGATACTTTTAATATTGGGCTTTTTATTGAAAAATTGCACAATTAGTGAAAGTTTTGGAGTGTTTATATAAGCGGAACCTTTGTCTGAAGTTCGGGCACTGGTAATTTTCTCCTGTATTTTTTGTTCATGCCTCTGATTTGCCAGTTGTAACCATTTTCGCCATAACTTTGCTTTCAAAGACTCCATTTCTCCTCCTTAGTGAAGCTGTTTTTGGGCTGTGGCTAAGATTATAGCAAAAAAGTAAGATAATTTCAATATTTCACTCTAATACTAGCCACTTACTGTTACTTTCTTAACTGCTGAAGTTAGAATGTATGTGCATAAACTTGTTTATCCTCCAGAGGAAAATCTGCCTATTTTTTTGATGATGTCTACTAGAAAAATTGCTTTCGTTTGCATCCAAAACATCTTTCTAGTTTTCGGGTAAAGTGCGTGGGCTAAATAAGAAGCAGCCATTTGTGCAATCAGAGTAGCAATCCCGGCTCCCAAACCACCATAGCGGGGAATTAAAATAAAGTTCAATATAATATTAACAACTGCACCCACAGCAGTTGTCGCGGCTGAAAGATTTAAGAACCCTTCTGTAATTAGCCATGTACTTCTGGCGATTCCCAAACAGACAAACAGCCCAGCCCAAATCAGAACCGCTAAAGAGGGGGCAGCACCAAGATAGTTTTTTCCATACAAAAGAATCACTATCGGCTGTGCAAACAACATCACAGGAATTGCAACTGCATAGGATATTAAAGACATTAAATATAAAAGTTTTTGCAGGCGCTCCGTATAAAGAGTTTCACTAATGTCTTTAGCTTTAACAATCGATGGGAAAACCGAGCCAACTATAGCCATAGGCACAAAATACCATAGCCCAGAAACTTTGACGGCTGCTGCATACAGTCCTAATTCTTCCGTGCTACTAAGCTGTTTCATCATGATCTGATCGATCTGCATATAAATAAAGATCATGAAGTCGGATAAAATCATCGGCCAGCTTTGACGGAGCAATTCCATAGCCAGCTTCCGGTTGAATTGCCACTTTAATATCTGATTTCCATTTGCTTGATAAACAATCACAAACCCTAACGCTCTTAAAGCATACTCAGCACTAAATAACCAGGCAAAGGAAACTAATGAAGCTCGGAAGTTAATGAGTATAACTTTAACAACACTCATAATCAAATAAGCCCCATTTGTAGACAAAACGGTATATTTTGATTGCACTTGCGACTGGAACCAGAAATCGATGGCTTCAAACGGCTGAAATAGGGTTACTAATGCTGCTACCCCTACCAACAATTGAGTATAGGGTTCCGTAGGATTCAACAGGATTACTGTTCCCACAGTTAACAACAAAGCTATCAAACTACCGATGTATTTTAGGACAAAAACTGTACCAAGAATTTCTTCCTTATTAGAGGAATTGCGAGATAGATCGCGAATTACAATCGAACCTAACCCAAGGCTAGCAATGGGAGCAAACAGTCCCGCTGTCGCCATCGCGTAGTTAAGCAAGCCGAATCTTTCCGGTTGTAGATAACGAGCGACCCAAAGCCCTACTAATAGACCCATACCTAGCTGCAATATCTTATCAGCAAATAGCCAAGTTGTGTTGGCAATCACCTTACGCAGTCCTGGGCTGAGCCTATCTATAAACGCAAAGAGTTTGTCTAATATCATAAGTTTTGAATTCGTTACAAAGCAGGTGATTTTTTAAAATAGTCCTCTTTCCGTTCAAGTCTTTTGTGAAATGTCTCGACTCAGGCGGACTGACATGACAATGTACCAAAACCAAATGCTGGTTGTCCCAAAAAGACCTGTTTCTGTAAGATTTGTCATTAGTATATAGGTCAAGATGAAAAGAGGCAAGCCAGCTTCAGGCAATTGGGTGCGGGTTAAATACACCACACCCTTAACTATATTATTTAAAAATGAAAATATAAATAATATTAATCCCCCCCAACCTAAATCGCAGGCTAAATCTAAAAAGCCATTGTGAGAATGCGGTGGGACAAATTGGCTTTTAACTATGATAATAGTATGAGCAGGATTTTCCAAACCGCGCCAAGGTTGCCAAAAACCCGCAACTCCATACCCCAGAAGGGGACGCTCGTTGATTTTCTCTACGATTTGCGGCCAGAATTCAGTTCGCCCCGTCAACGTCATATCTTTTTTAAGACCATCGACAACGATCGCCTCCAGATTATTGATTACCACAATTGCCAGACAAATGCTAACGATCATGAAAAGTATGACTGAAATCACAGCCCACTGCACCGGCAATTTTTTGATGACACTGAGATAAAACCAAAAGCCTAATAAGATAATCACCAAGATTCGACTGGCTCCGCTGCATCCTTTTTGGACTGCTAAGGAAGCCAACAAACCAAACACAATCGCCAAACGGCGATTTTTAGGAGAATAAAAGGCATACAAAAACCATAAAACTGCTGTTTGAGCCATAAAAAATGAAAACTGGTTCTTGTGGCCCAATATTCCATTCCAGCACCCAGCCTCATCCGCATTGGTTTTGTACAGGCTCCAGAACATAACAAATAAATTGACTACACGCCACCAAGGATATAGCTCTTGCCAACTATATTGATTTCCTATGTAAATAGCGATAACTGTTACTTCTAAAATCACCAAACTATTTTTGAGGGTGACATCACTCGTATCTGACCACAAAAGCGAAAACAAGATCATGAATAAAAGCACCGCTAAAGACGGATCGCTACTCATAGTCCGTAAAAACGCTTGTAAATAATCTTTCATGGTCAAACGTAACCGAGGAAATAATACGAATAGAAAAGCAGCATAGATTCCGATCTGTCCGATGATAGTTGGCGGTGTAGTCCGGTCTGTTGCCATCACGAGCGGGTGTAACTTAGTAAAAGGCATCACTCCTGCGCCTGATGCTCCCGAAATAGCAAATAAAAATATGCCAGCGATGATTTTTTCTAAATTTAACCCAAATTTTTTATTCCTGGCTACTGATTGATAAATCAACATCAGTACAATGACAGCAATCGCTATAATAATTAGCAAAAATAGAGGATCGCGGAGAATTTCTTTCATTGCTAGTACCGACCTTAAATATTTCTTCTTATTGGGCTGTCTACTGACAATCCACTAGGAGCGAGTCTGTCTTTAAATATAGTCAACGTTTCTCAATATTGCCAGAGCGAGGAGGCGACTTAAGTATTTTCCCTTTTGCTAATGCCCTGTGCCTTGCGCTCTCTGCCTTCTACATAGAACTCACAGTTTGGCAGTTTCTTGCCAGCTAGGTTACATTAAAATAACTAAGCAAATTACGTTGTATATTGTGAACGCAAGTTTGCCCAGAAAAATCATCCCCATACTGACCGGCTTGAGCCTGTTAGCTATAATTGGTGTAGTTTACCCACAGCCGACGGTCGCCCAACGGCAAAGTACACAGAACCCCTCTAACGCAACAGGCACTTACACTCTAGGAGGCGGAGACAACATCCGCGTCGATATTTTCGACTTACCCCAACTCAGCGGTAACTACCAAATTCCGGCTGGTGGTGTCATCCAATTGCCCCTAATTGGCAGTATTTCCATTCAGGGGCTAACCCTTGAGGAAGCAACCACTGCCATTTCCAATGCCTATGCCCCTGTCCTCAAACGCCCCCAGATTACAGTCAGCCTGCAAGCGACGCGCCCCCTTAATATCTGGATTTCAGGAGAAGTGAACCGCCCAGGTTCCTATAGCATTCCCCTGAGCTCAGGAGCGGGTAATGTCCCTTCCGTGCAATTTCCCACCTTAGTGCAGGCTATTGAACGAGCTCAGGGCGTGACCCAAATTGCTGACATTCGGCGGGTAGAATTGCGGCGGCGAGCGGGGGGAGTTGGCGAACCGCAAGTCTTGACCTTCGATCTGTGGAAATACTTACAGACTGGTACTGTATCTGCGGACATCACCTTGCGGGATGGAGATGCCATCTTCATACCCACAGCGGCAGCCATGAATCTAGCCGAAGCCCGTCAAATAGCAATTTCTACCCTTGCTCCTGCTTCTAATCAAGCTCGTACAGTAGCAGTGGTAGGAGAAGTAATTCGCCCAGGAAGGTATGTCGTAGTCGGAGGAGATACCTTATCCGCCCAAAGCGTCCAAGGATTGCCAACAGTAACGCGGGCAATTCAGCTAGCTGGAGGCCTCAAGGCCCAAGCGGATATTCGCCAGGTGCAAGTGCGTCGCCCCACCAGTGCGGGTTCCGAACAAATCTTTAGTGTTAACCTCTGGCAACTTTTAGAGAGCGGTGATGTCAATCAAGACACGATTTTGCAAGACGGAGATACGATTATCATTCCTACTGCTACGGAAATTAATCCCGCAGAAATATCTGCGATCGCAGACGCTAGCTTTTCTCCAGCTAAAATTCAACTAAACGTCGTAGGAGAAATAGTCAGACCAGGCCTAGTAGAGGTACCAACCAACACCACCCTAAACCAAGCGCTGATGGCAGCAGGAGGATTCAACAGCAGTAGAGCTAAAAAAAGTTCTGTGGAACTCCTCCGCCTCAATTTTGACGGCACTGTTTCCCGGCGCATTATACAACTTGATTTTACTCAAGGAATCAACGAGCAGACCAACCCCCTAGTCCGAAATAAAGATATCATTGTAGTCAGGCGCTCCGCGACAGCCGGAGTAGTAGACACCGTTAACCTGATTTTAAATCCCACCGCTGCCCTTCTGGCAGTACCCAGCACTGGTAATGCCCTCCTATCATTGCTGAATAACTTGGGACTTATTAGATTGCCTAAATAACACTTTTTAGCGAAGGAAGCAATTAAAAATTATGGATACAGAATATCATTTCCAACCAACAACAGCGAAGCGCAATGGGGCTATGCCTCAACCAGGGCCCAACCTCTCTCCAGGAAATAACGATACTAGCGATCAAGAGCCTTTAGATTTAGGCTGGCTCTTTGCCGTAATGCGGAGAAGGATGGGGCTGATGGTAACGATCTCAGTCATACTCGGCGGAATTTCCGGGTCGCTGGTACTGTGGAAAACTAAGCAAATAACCAGGCTCTATCAAGGTAGTTTCCAGGTTTTAGTAGAGCCAATCACGGCTGAAGGTCGATTGTCTCAATTGCTGATCCAGTCTCAGAGTGCTAATTTCAGTGCTGATGAAGTTAACAAAGTTGGTTCCTCTGTCGAAGACAGCAGTATGGTAGACTACCAGACTCTTTTGCGAGTGCTAAAGAGTCCCAAACTTTTAGATCCACTGGTCAAAAAATTACAAGGAAACTATCGAGAAGTTAGCTACACAAAGCTGAATACTCAGTTAAAAATTAACCGGATTACTTATGCTAAAGATGGTAAAGAAGCTGGCACAAAAATTATAGAATTTACTTACCAGGATAAAGACCTAGATAAAATTAAGTTTGTCCTAGATACAGTTTCTAAATACTATTTAGAGTACAGCCGCCAAGAGCGCCTTAAACAGACGACAAAGGGCATGGAGTACATTGATAGCCAGCTTCCAGCACTGCGGATGCGAGTGGATAAACTCCAGCGACAACTGCAATCCCTACGTCAGGAGGCTAACCTGAGCCTACCAGAATTAACCAGCAGAAGCTTTGCCGATCAAGGGAACGCTATTGGCTCTAACCAAGTCACTCTCCAAGCCCAGCTCGCTGAAACCAGGAAGTTATACAGTAACCTGAAAACGCAGTTAGCACAGGGCAATATTTCTGGAGTAGTGGCAATTAACCCGAAAGGGTACGAAACCTTAATCAACCAGCTTCAAACCCTGGAAACTCAACTGGCAATTAGTGCCACCCAATTTCGTGAAGATAGTCCACCGATGCAGTCTTTGCGAGAAAAGCAGAAAAATGTACGCGGTTTGTTGGAGAAAGAAGCTAAATCGACGATTGACACAGTGGCAAGTCAAATCCAGCAGCTAGAAGCTCGCGAGCGCAGTCTGACGGCAAGTGAAGATAGTTTAAATAAAAACATCAGAGAATTACCTTCCGTCCTCCGCCAATATGGAGATTTGGAGCGGGAATTAGGGGTGGCGACAGAAAGCTTGAAGGTATTCTTATCTAAACGAGAAACACTGAAACTAGGTGTGGGACAGCAGGACACGCCGTGGACGATCATTACTGAACCCACGATCCTGACAACTGAATTTGGCAAACCTTTATCGGTGACTGTTACCAATAAAGGTAAAAATTTAGCGATCGCATTAGTATTAAGTATCCTATTTGGCGTAGCAGTAGGCTTCGTAGTAGAAGTTCTCAATACAGTTTTCCATACCCCAGAAGAAATTAAGTGGGGAACGAAACTACCAGTGCTAGGTTTGATCCCGCTGACCAAAAAACTCAAGAGAATCAGCAAAAAATCTAAGCCTCGGTCATCAGTCAAGAATCTTGGGGATGCAACTCCAGGCAAGAGCCCACAATTACAGTTGGGTGGTAGCAAGTCTCACGGGGATTTAGATTATTCCTTTCTAGAAGCATTTCGTTCCCTGTACACCAATATCCGCTTGCTGACCCCAGGGAGATCGATGCGATCGCTAGTGATTGGTTCAGCAGTGACAGGGGATGGCAAATCTACCGTTGCCTTTTATATGGCGAGGACGGCGGCTGCCGTCGGCCTGCGAGTGTTGCTGGTAGATGCTGATTTGCGCTTGCCTCAACTCCACCTACGGTTAGGCTTGCCAAACGTGCGCGGACTTAGCGATGCGATCGCCACAGACCTCAGCTTGAACGACGCAATCCAGCGATCGCCAGACGAAGACAACCTTTTCATACTCACCGCAGGTTCCACCCCACCTGACCCGATCAAACTCCTATCATCGAAAAAAATGCTCTATCTCATGGAGCAATTTCAAGCCTTTTTTGACTTAGTGATCTACGATACTCCCCCCCTTGTCGGCCTAGCAGACGGGCACATTCTCGCCGCTCACACTGACGGTACAATCTTAGTAGTAGCGCTCGATCGCACCGATCGCTCTCTCGTCACCAAAGCATTAGAAGGATTAAAAATTTCCGGTGCTTCTGTCTTAGGAACTGTCGTTAATGGCATTCAAAACTCAGACCATGCCTCCATGCACCGCCAGGTCAATTTGGAGACCATCTACAACAATCAACTGGAGACATTAGGTAGTCAAAATACCAATCCCGCTCAAAAGTTTTGAAACCCCAGACAACTAGCATCGTTTAGGGAATGTCGAGAAACAGATCGCACCGCGCAGGACGGGAAGAGCGAACTCAGACTCACATTTTCTTAGGCTCTGCCCTTAACAACATTTTTTTGTTGAGCGATGCTATTTTTGAGATAGAGTGGTAAAGTAGCAAAAAGCCCTAGGTGTGTCAACCGAGATTTCTCGGAATTATTAAGAGAATGATAAGGAAATGATGAGACGTGGGTAAACTATATATAACCAATCACATTTTAAATCGGGGTACGCTACCCTTGCTTGTTAAAGTTTCAACCCAGAAACTAGGTAGGAATATATGAGTACAGTTATGGTTGTTGACGACAGCGTTACCCTGCGGGAAATGATCGCCGACCTGCTCAAAGGCAGAGGGTTGAATGTTACTGTAGCCAGTGACGGTGTAGAAGCTCTAGAGCAAATCAAAGCTAATTGCCCCGATCTAGTCGTTCTGGACATCGTTATGCCCCGCATGAATGGCTATGAAGTTTGCCGACGGCTTAAGAGCGACCCCAAAACCCAAAATTTACCAGTGGTAATGTGTTCGAGCAAAAGCGAAGAATTCGATCGCTACTGGGGTATGAAGCAAGGGGCAGACGCTTACATTGCTAAACCTTTCCACCCACAGGAATTGGTTGGAACTATTAAACAACTCCTGCGCGGGTAGCGATCGTTTCAAAGTTGGCGATCGCAAAATCTATAGCAACCGCCATAATAATTAGGACAATTTTATAACTTACGTAACGCCGCCCTCTGGGCGGTTAGGCCACCGC
>NZ_JARFTR010000039.1 GCF_029167235.1 Kamptonema sp. UHCC 0994
GGCGGCGTTACGTCAAATATTCGGACGCTGAATAATCGTCTCAACTACTCGCCGCTTAGCCTTCGAGTCAATCCCAATTAACCGCACATATTCCCCGCCATGTTCAGCCAAACAACTTTCTAAAGTGGCAATTACCTCTTTTTCTCCATTGCTTTGAATCGTAGCGCAACTTTGCCACGAACCAGTTTTAAATCTACGGTTATCTGCATATTCTATCCCGATTTTACAACCTTGTGCTAGAAGTTGTTGCACCTGTTCTTGCACTGCTGAATTAAGCTGAGAACTTTTACCATTCCCGCCGTTACTAACTTTTTCCATGTAGGCTTTGTAATATTTATCTTGCCCATTTTCTTGTTGACTTTGTGGCTGCGAATTAGAGGAAACCTCCCCAGGATTTTGACTGCCAAATAACCGATTTTGATTATATTCCTCAACCAGTCGCATTTCCTTAACTCGGTACTGTTGACCAACCATCGCTTTGCCAATTTCCACTAGGCGAGACAGGCTAAAATTAGGCTTAGGAAAATGGGGCGCTGCTTCCACACTATTTACCAACCGCTTAGAAACCTTTTCAATTCCTATCTTATGAATAAACTCGCGAATTTGTTCATCATAAATGCGCGATCGCAAAGCACTAAAAAAGTCAATAGCTTGGTCTGGAAACGCATCCACAAATTCCGCAATCTCACTTAGCGGCATCCCATCCGCCTCAAAAATACCGCTGACAATTCCAATCTTATCATCGCGATTGGGTTCCCAGTAAAACTTCTCCATCCGACCATCTCTAATTAACGGCGCGTACAGAGTAGCAAAGTCATTTCCAGTCACAATAATCGGTACTCTATGTAGCGGCGTATTGTCATAACTTCCCGGCAATTGCACGTTAGTCGGATTATCAGCAATATTCATCAGAGTGGCATTCACCAACTGAGTATTAACAGTATACTGAGTTGTACTATCAAATCTGCCAGCACCAGCATCTAGATCGTTAATAAATATTGCACACATTTCACCGCGAACGCGAATTTGTTCTGCCGCTTCTCGGTAGCGAAGACGAATTAACCGCGCCGGATCTCCGGCATCGGGACTTTCTAATTCTCCCCCCGATATAGTCACAGGTTCAAAACCTAGACGCTCAAAAGCTAACTCACACTGAAAAGTTTTGCCTTCCCCTTTGCGGCCGTGAATTCCTAAAATTAGAGGAACTCTAACTCCAGGTAGATCCAAAAAATTTTTAGTGATGTGAACGGCTACCTTATCAAGAAAAGACGGAGAAATGTAATAACTCATCGGTTTATAATTCAACGATCGCGCAGATTCTTCTTACTGTTAGCATTCTATGACAAAAGTAATCGCACTATCAATCATTGCCAGAAATTTTGATACAATACGCAAATCGTATTTTTGCCCACTCCAAAAAGATTTCTATATAATTTAGGAGCCATTCGTGAGCCCAGAAACCTTAGTAAAAGAGCCTTTTCTACAATCCGACGAGTCGAGCCCTTTCAGCGGCGATCGCTTCGACAGCTACGTGATGACAACCTACGGGCGCTTTCCCATCGCCCTAGAACGCGGTCAAGGTTGCCGTGTATGGGATACTGAAGGACGCGAATATCTGGATTTCGTCGCGGGGATTGCCACTTGTACCCTGGGGCACGCCCACCCCGTAATGATTGAAGCTGTTACCCGCCAAATTCAAACGCTACACCACGTTTCTAACCTTTACTACATCCCCGTACAGGGAGAGTTGGCAAAGTGGCTTACAGAGCATTCCTGCGCCGACAGAGCCTTCTTTTGTAACTCTGGTGCAGAGGCAAATGAAGGAGCAATTAAACTGGCTCGGAAGTACGCTCACGAGAAGTTAAACATCGCTAATCCGATGATTATAACGGCTCGCGACAGCTTTCACGGACGGACGCTGGCAACTGTCACGGCTACGGGACAACCCAAATATCAGAAGGGTTTCAGCCCGATGATGCCGGGATTTCACTATGTGCCTTATAACGATATTGAAGCATTGGAAAGTGCGATCGCCGAACTCGATGCCAATGAGCGCCAAGTAGCTGCAATCATGCTGGAAGCCTTACAAGGAGAAGGCGGAGTCCGTCCCGGAGATATCGCCTATTTCCAACGGATACGCCAAATCTGCGACGAAAAAGGCATTTTGCTGATTCTCGACGAAGTGCAAGTCGGCATGGCCCGCACCGGCAAAATGTGGGGTTATGAAAATTTAGACATTGAACCCGATATCTTCACTTCCGCCAAGGGATTAGGCGGCGGTATCCCCATCGGGGCGATGCTGTGTAAATCTTTCTGCGATGTATTTGAACCGGGGAGTCACGCCAGCACCTTTGGCGGCAATCCCTTTGTGTGCGCGGTGGCATTGTCAGTTTGCCAAACCCTAGAAGCAGAAGGCATTCTGGCGAATGTAAACGAACGAGGGGAACAGTTGAGAAAAGGGTTAAGCGCGATCGCAGTTAAATATCCCCACCTCATCGCCGAAGTACGCGGCTGGGGTTTAATTAACGGGATGGAATTAAAAGCTGATATTGAGCTAACTTCTATCGAACTCGTCAAAGCCGCCATAGAAAAAGGCTTACTCTTAGTACCCGCAGGCCCGAAAGTAGTTCGATTTGTCCCGCCTTTAATTGTAACGGCCGCTGAAGTAGATCGAGCTTTAGAAGCATTAGAAAATGCGATCGTCTCCTGCGAATCCCGGTAACTCGATAGAGATATCTCCTTAAGAAGGTACGTAGTTGGGCTTTAGCCCTCTTATAGATTGCCATAAGAGGGCTAAAGCCCAACTACGTACCGAAAAATCAACCCTGCTGCTAACCCAAACGAGGTAAAGTACCATTTGAACTGGAGTTTTGCGTTACAGATGATGGGACACTAGCTTGAGGCAAACTCATATAAGACAAAACCGACTGTGTAACACTAGATTTTCGCGGTTCGCTGCGTCGCATTTCCACAGGCGTGTCCATGTAAATTCCAATAGCGCCATCCATATTCGCACCACTGAGATTAACCCCACTGAGATTAGCGCCGCTGAGGTTGGCTCCATTGAGATTAGCCCCACTCAAGTCAGCATTCAATAAATTCACATCTCTGAGATCCGCATCTTGAAGATCCGCATCTGTAAGATCCCCACCAACTAATCTGACATCTCTAAGGTCAGCGTTGAGCAACTTAGCATTCACCAACTTTACATTACCTAAATTCGCACCACCTAAGTCGGCACCGCTGAGATTCGCACCGCTGAGGTTAGCTCCAACCAAATTGGCACCAACTAAGTCAGCACCGCTCAAATTGGCATGAAGCATATTTGTATTGACTAAATTGGCAAAACCTAGGTCAGCACCGCTCAACTCAGCACCATTTAAGTTTGCATCAAAGAGGTTGATTCCCTTGGAGTCAACACCGCTCAAGTCAGCATTAGCCAGATTAGCACCAACTAAGTTAGCAAAACTCAGATCCGCACCACTTAAATTAGCGCCGCTGAGATCCGTACCGTTGAGATTGGCAAAACTCAGATCCGCACCAGTCAAGTTAGCGCCGCTGAGTTTTAATCTTGCCAGATTGGCATCGCTGAGATTTCCTCCCTGACATTGTTTGGTTTCTAACAACCGTTTGATGTGCGCGGTATTTCCACTCATATTCCTATCCTCTACGGCAAACTGCTGAGTCTTTGTCGATCGGTAAGCCCTGGTTTGCTTTTTCTATCAAAGGGAGACTGGGACTGGGAATTCCCAGGAATAAATTCAGGCGCACAAGGAATGATTTACTTTTCTTTTTCAACCTGATTAAATTCAAGGGAGTTAACTTCTAAATCTTAACATTCGTCATCCCTCTTGCGATAGATGAGGGGTTTAACCCCTCATTATTACTCCACTATCATAATTAATTTTTATGCTTGATGGCAAAGTGCTTTGAGCAAACCTTGACCAAAAGGACAAGAAGAGGTATATTGTTGAGTCTGTTTATCTCACGACCTCAAGCGCTCAAAAAGGCGATTAGGACGTTCTGAGTCCCACCAAACTCGCTGATTCTATTCCCTTCTTCCCCTTCTTTCACGCTTCCCCTAGCCTAAGCGCCCCTAGCCTAAGCGCCCCTAACCGCCTTGGCGGTTGCTATACTTGCCCTGAAAGGAATAAAAAGTAGAGGCTTTTATTGAACAGTTTGCCAAAATACTCGATCTAAACTCGGAACTGATACCAAGATGTGTCGTTAATAGATTTTGCTAGACAATGATTTTTAACCATATTTTTGATTCTGAGAATATGGTCAAACTGTATAAAGTGTAAGTTCCTTATTCGTTTAAGTTTGAGTTTACCAATTATGTTTTTGTTAGTAAAGGTGATAGGCTTTCTGTAGTTAGCCAATGTCTAATCGCCGTTTTTATATTCAACAAAACGGTTTTTTGGGGAATTATAGTAATACAGTTTCCCTAAGTTTGGTGCTAAAGTAGGGAAAATATTTATTAAAATTTCCAGGGTTCCTGATTCAATTGGCTATAAAGGAATAGCCACTGCTTTCCTTCTTCCCTCTTTCTTTTTCCTTCTTCCTTCTTCCTTCTTCCTTCTTCCTTCGAGTCACGATGGACGAACAACGCCGCGAAACTGATTTTAATATGCTTCGAGTGCTACTGGACTTTTCTAGCGATACAGGAACAGAATTAATTTTGAGTGCCGACTCAGACTTAATCGACTACGGGTTAGTGCAAACACTTTACCTGGCAGTGCCGTCCCTAACGCAAGAGGGGTTAGTTAATGCTGCTAAATTTTTCCAAAATTTGCTTGCTCCTTTGGAAGAGGCGATGAGGGAATCGATTGGGGCTGCAAGTCCAGAACAGTATCTTACTTTTCTGGGGGAAGTATTGCAGGCAGTGGCGTACAATTCTGAACCGCAAGCAGTTTATCCGCTGCTGTCTGCCAATTTAGATAAGCTGGATCAACATTTCGCGCAACTGCTACACAGTTGGGCAACTGCAATTTTATCGGAAGCTGAACCCGCACAGGCAAGACGGATTGCGGCTCAGATTGGTAATTTGAGTATTATTATTGGGCGGTTCCCCCTGGGTAGCAGGGCGAACAATTTGGAGATTGAAATTGCAGGTTATGAGGTGGTGGCGGCTGTTTTTACCCGTGAGGGGTTCCCGGAACAGTGGGCGACGTTGCAAAATAATCTGGGTAATGCTTATAGCGATCGCATTAAAGGAGAACGAGCCCTGAATCTAGAACGGGCGATCGCCTGTTTTGAAAATGCTTTAGAAGTACGGACTCCCGAAGAGTACCCGGAACATTGGGCAACGCTACAAAATAATCTGGGGAATGTTTATAGCGATCGCATCAAAGGTTTTGCCGCCGATAATCTAGAATTGGCAGTCACTTGCTATCAAAACGCTTTGCAGGTGCGAGCTCGCGATACTTTCCCGAAAGAGTGGGCAACAACTCAAAATAATCTCGGTCGCGCTTACAGCCGTCGCTTCAGGGGAGATCCCACAGAGAATTTAGAATTGGCAATAGCTTGCTATCAAAGTGCGTTACAAGTTTACAACCGTAAGTCTTTTCCCCGTCGTTGGGCGACGACGCAAAATAATTTAGCAAATGCTTATAGTGAAAGACTACGAGGTAGTCGTGCTGATAATCTGGAACGGGCTGTAGATTGCTATCAAAAGGCTTTACAGGTGCGGACTCGCGAGAGTTTACCGACACAATGGGCGACTACTCAAAATAATTTAGGTCGAGTTTTTAGCGAACGGATTAAAGGAGATCGGGCGGATAATTTGGAAGCAGCGATCGCCTGTTACCGTAATGCTTTGGAAGTTCACAGCCGTAGGAAGTTTCCCGATCGCTGGGGGACGATTCAAACTTATCTGGGCAAAGCTTATAACCAGCGGCTCAAAGGAGACAGAGCTCAAAATTTAGAAGCAGCGATCGCCTGCTATCAAAAAGCTTTGCAAGTATATTCACAGCCAAAATCTCCCGACCGCTGGGCAATGCTACAAACTTATCTGGGTCGGGCTTTGAGCGAACATAAGAAAGGAGAAAAAGCCCGCAACCTCAAAACGGCGATCGTCTGTTATCAAAATGCTTGTGCAATCTATAGCCGTTTGAAATCTCCCGATCGCTGGGCAATGCTGCAATCATATCTCGGTCGCGCCTTTTGCGAGTTGATGCTGGGTAACAGAGCCGAAAACCTCAAAAGCGCAGTCATTTGTTATGACAATGCTTTGGAAGTCTACACCAGGGAAGCTCATCCCCACAGTCATGCCAAAACATTGTTTTACCAAGGCCTCGCCTACCAAGCGCAGGGAGAATTGCTGCAAGCTTACAACACTTTTGTCTCGGCTGTAGAAACCGTTGAATTCCTGCGGGGGGAACGCAGAGGGGGAAGCGATCGCGAAGCCAGTATCCTGAAACAAAAGTTCGCTCAAACCTGGACTATACTTTACAAATCTTTGGTGCAACTCTGTCTGAAATTAGGAGCCAACGAATCTCATTATTACGCCAAGGCCCTAGAATATACGCAACGCTATAAAGCTCGTAGTCTTGTGGAACTCCTCGCCAATGGCTACTTGTATCCGAAAGCGGAACTTCCCCAATACGTCCAAGATGAGTTGGTTTTGCTACGAGAGGAAATAGCTACAGAAGAGCGGCGGGTCGATGGGGGAACGAAGTCAGAAGTTAATATTAGTCGTAGTTCAGGGGTAGAACGGCCGGATTTGAATAATTCCTCAATGCCTCTGAGTGTGGACTTCACCCGCTTAACTCAATTGTGGCACCAGTGGGACGAGTTGATTTCTCGCGAGATAGTCTCTTTTGACCCGTATTTTAGCATCACTCAAAAAGTGGAAGCGATCGCCTTTGAACAAATTCAGGAATTACTACCAGATCGGAATTGCGCGATCGTGGAATGGGCAAGTTTAGAGGAGATGTTGGTCTGTTTTATTATCCTCTCTGACATGGATCGTCCCATTGTTTGGGTTTGTCCTCCAGAAAATGCAGATGCTTTGGAAGATTGGGCCGAAGAATATTTAAGTGCTTATTCTGAACAAAAAGGCCGCTGGGTAAATCAACTCGCAGCTAGATTGAGCCGCCTAGCAGAAATTCTACAAATCGATCGAATTGTAGAGTGTATTCCAGAACATTGCGATCGGCTAATTGCGATCGGACACCGATTTTTACATCTGATGCCTATTCATGCTTTGCCTTTGGGGAGTGAGGAGGAACAGGGAGAAGATGGGGGAGATGAGAGAGATGGGGGAGATGGGGAAGATAGGCAGCAAGAGCTAGGCGCAGCACGAGCTAGAAGCGAAGGTGAAAAGAATCTCCCGCTCCCCCCTGCTCCCCCGCTCAAGAGCTCCCCATCTTCCCCACCTCCTAAATATTTAATTGATAGATTTTCCAGGGGTATCCGTTATGCTCCCAACTGTCAAATGTTGCGTTTGAGCCAAATTGGGCGGCGGAATCTCCGGGGGACTTCGCCAGTGCGGGAACTCTTTGCTGTTCAGAATTTTGCTAAAGATTCGATCTATAGCAATCTGGAAATGAGCGCGATTCGCCAGCATTTCCCAAGTACGGAAACTTTAGGGGATAGAATTGGGGTAAAAGAGGCGCTTTATCAATTAATTGGGGTTGGCGATCGCCAGTTAATTCACAGAGAGCAACAACAACAGGGTGTTGGTATTCACTTCGCCTGTCAGGGTTTGTTAAATTTTGAAAATCCGTTGGAATCTGCTTTGTTTTTGGGTAAGGAATCTCTGACTTTGGAGGAAATTTTTAATCTAGACTTGCGTCAATTCCGGTTAATGACTCTCTCTGTTTGTGAAACTGGCGCTGGAGAGGTGAAAGGGATTACTGATTGTGTTAATTTGGCGGCGGGGTTGATGTATGCTGGTACTCCGAGTATTGTCAGTAGTCTTTGGAAAGTGAGCGACGTTTCGACATTGTTTTTGATCGGCAAGTTTTATGACAATCTCAGTCACCTTCAGAGAGTGCAAGTGGGAGATATTGCGATCGCTCTCAATTCTGCTCAGAAATGGCTTCGAGATTTAACTAGCGAGGAATTTGAAACTCTACTGAGTAATTTTCAAAGTCAAATTGCACAGATATTTGCTCAGTTACCTCAAGGTCAACGTTTGATCGCTGAAGCGTCTTTGCAGCAAACACGCAACCGTAAACCTTGTCCTTTTGCTAATCCCTATCATTGGGCAGCTTTTACAGCTACTGGGATTTAATACTTAGTTGTTAGTTGTTAGTTGTTAGTTGTTAGTTGTTAGTTGTTAGTTGTTAGTTGTTATATCATGTCCGGCAAATTACTTACTATCTGTCATTGCGAGCCAAGCGAAGCAATCGCCTAGTCTCTGTGATTGCTTCGGGATTGCTTCGCTTCGCTCGCAATGACAAGTATTTAACCGGACATGATATTAGTTGATATCCTGTAGGTTACTATCAAGTATTTAGGGTAAAAAAATTGACATAATAACGAGATATAGCAACCGCTTTCGTCGGTTAGGACGTTTTGATTTTCACCAAACTGACTGATTCTATTCTCTTCTTCCCCTTCTTTCCCTTCTTCCCTGAGCATCGGAGCATCTTAACCGCTAAAAGCGGTTGCTATAGTTAAATTCTTTTGCTCCTTAAGTTATAGCGAAAAGGGAAATTCACGGCTAATGTTCCAGCGATCGCCATCGTGAATTAATAGTGTCAACTGAGATGTGGTAAACTTAGAATAGAGCATTTTTTGCTTAAATTCCGACCATGCTGCTTTGAAATTCTCCTTTGTTAAGTCTCGAAATGCGACTGTTATATGTGGTGTAAAGGTGCGATTTTTTGAAACTGGATCGGTAATTCCTAAAGTTGTCTCTAGATGCGTCATCAAATCTTTTTGAATATCTAATAATGCTTTGGTTTTGAGTGGGTTGGCGTAAATAACACGGGGTGGAAAAGCAGCAAAACCTGATAGATTAATGGGGATTGGGTGATGGGCAATCGCAAATTTCTCTAAGCATTCTTCTACTTTACTAATTTCCTGTGTCATCCATTTAAAAGGCGGTTGTAGGGTGATGTGGGGTGGCGATTTTAAAGCGCCGCTACTAGCGTATTTTTCGGCAAAATACTGTTTGATTTCAGTAATCTGCTCTTGAATTTCTTGCGGAGGTAGGAGGGCGATAAAGTAACGGTGTTGCAGGTTTTCCATAAGTTTATCGTTGCAGGACAAAGACACAGAGGAATTTACAGAAGCGGAACAGAGTAGGAAGAGAAAATTATTAGTTTGTGCAATTTGCTATAAACTATTACTTAATATAAATGATAAAGTTTAAAATTGAAAAGCAAAAATGCCTTGGTTTGTCAAGATTGAGAAGGGAATTGTCGAAAAGTCCATTTTTGACCAGTATGTACCCGCTCATCGCGCTTATGTGCGAGAGTTGATTGCTAAGGGGCACAAGGCGAAGACGGGGTACTGGGCGCGGCGCGGCGGCGGGATGCTGCTATTTGAGGCGCACTCGATGGAGGAGGCGATCGCGATCGCGGCTAAAGATCCGTTGGTAGTCAATGGTTGCGTTACCTACGAAGTTTATCAGTGGTGTGTTGTTGAAGAATAAAAAGTTGTGTTATACTCATAAATGAGCCGGACTTACGCGATTGTAACGCCCAAACTTTGTCAGGGCCGGAAGGCAGCAGCAATACGGGATGCTTGCAATAGGCGTGAACTCCGGTTCACCTTGTTTAAGGGAGGTGTACTTGCTATGCCGGGTTTCGGAGATATTTTACAGAAAGCAGTTTACTTGGGTGTGGGGTTGGCTTCCTACGCTGGCGAGAAAGCAAGTAGCAAATTAGGCGAGTTGCGGACTGAAGCCCAAAAATTGGCAGATGAATTGGTAAAGCGCGGTGAAATGACGACGGATGAAGGCCGCCGCTTCGTTGATGATATGATGAAACAGGCACAGCAGCAGTCCGGTGAGTCGCCTTCTGAACCGGAAAAACTTTCTGAACCGCGCCTGATAGAAATTGTTTCGGAAGATGAAGAACCCTCTACTAAAAGCGATCGCGGTGTCGATCAGCTTCGTCAACAGGTGCAGCAGTTACAAGATGAACTCCGCCAACTGAAGCAGGATTAGGCTTTGTAAAGTTTTATGACGGGGTTGAGTGCGATCGCACTTCTACCACCCTTAGTTTCTGCATTCATCGTCGGTAAGGTGTACTAATCCTATGCAAAAGGTAATAGAATTAAATAGGTGCAAGCCATTGCACCTTGATTTTGTTAATAATATTTAAAAATCGAGCTGACAAATCAATGGAAGAGTGGCAAAAAAGTTTTGTGGCGGTACTGGAAACTGCTGTTTCTGAGGTAGAGAAGTTCCTCACCGATGCAAGTGAAGAGTTCGCCGAAATGTTGGACTCACTGGCGAAGTTTTCCGAGGAAGTGACAGAAGAAATACAAAATAGTGTAATCGATGATTTCGACAACTATTTTAGTGAGTTGCTTGAACCAATTATTGAGGTTTTTAGAGAATTAGATCCAGAGATAAATGAGATAGATTTTTCGATTGTGACTTATGTAGATCCTTCGCCAATTCAGCAGCCAGCTTGTAGGGGTTGTTCTAATTATCACGGTCATATTTATGGTGGGAATTTGTTAGTTTGTGCGATGCACCCTTCGGGTGTAGAGTCTGAGAGTTGTCCTGATTGGGAAGCTGAGAGAGAATAATTTAGGGGGAATTTTTTAAGGGTGCGATCGCATTTTTATAGTGGCTGTTTACGAGATTTTAATCTAAGTGTTTAACTGGTAGGGAAACTAATTTTTCTAGCTCATTAGCAACGTCTACTCTATGGCATCGATGGTGATCCATTTCAGCACATAGCAATAAAATTGTACCTCCTTGAGCGATTTCTGCAACTTTATTTAATGCTGCATCCGCTTCTTCTTGATTTGGTGGTATCCAATTCTCCTTTCCTGAGATATTTCCTAAAGAGGTCGTAGAGATATATTTAATATTGTTTGAAAAACAAAGTTCTTTAATCTGCTCTCCGTACCATCTCCGAGTCCAAGCACGAGGACTGATTCTGACATCAACAACACATTTAACATCATACTTTTGGAGGTAGCATAAAAACATCTCATAGTTTTTACGATTGCCATATCCAAACGTGAGAATATAGTGATTATTAGATAGAACTGAACTGTCTGTTTTCATTTTATTCTCAAAACAATTTTAGCTGCTCATATTCCAGCATCGGCGGATAAAAGATCCCTATAATCATAAAAGTTTGCCGATGATCTTTTAAATTACCTACAATAAAGTATAAATCTTTTTTGGACAAAAACTCCCCTCCTAATTTTTGCTTAACTTTTATTATACCCTCCTCCTCCTTTTTTTCCACTGTAAGAGCTTGAGATTTATCTCTACAGTTTCTATAAAGTTGACTAATTTCCCAATCACTAATACTGTAACGATGGTTAATATCATCTCGATCTATAAATTGATATCCAAATTTATAAGGGATTTTTTCAAGCTCTATAGGAGGCTCAAACAAATCTAACTGATCTAAAATTGCTTGCTGTTTTGGCGACCACTCGCGATCGCTTTTTTCACAATAGTATTTAATTATATTTTTGGGTTTGATAATTCCTAAAGACTTACCTTGCTCTTTAATATCATTAATCGATCTGAACTCAAGTGGCAAAACAAACGACTTACGTTGTTCCCAGTTATCCTTAGTTCCTATTTCTTTTATAATCTCAATCGAAGTATCGTCTATTCGATAGCTTTCCAGCCTAGAATCTTTATCATTTTTTTCTATATTAGCACTAATAATAGCCCATCTAGGATACTGCTTGTCAAAAACTAATTTACGGTAGCGAACAGGATAAATCCGAATCCACTGAAGAGGTTCATCTTTCTTATCAAGAAGAACTCCGGCTGTACAAACTGTTTCACGATATTTTTGGCTGATCGAGGGATATGTTTTGGTGGCAATCAAAATTCTTTCTCTTTTCATATCTTTCTTTTATTCAGTATGAGTTATTTTAACTAATTTTTTCGTATTTCCCTAGTCATGGCTGGCTAGATCAGTTATTATATAAATAACTACGTTAGCATATTTTCTAATTCATCAAAATAGAGCGTCAAAAATCTTAACCCATGACCCATAGTACCTTCCTCCAACGCCTCCACCACCCATCACGGCCTGTCATCGTCTTCGATGGCGCAATGGGAACCAACCTGCAATTCCAAAACCTTACCGCTGAAGACTTCGGCGGCCCGCAATACGAAGGCTGCAACGAATACCTCATCTACACCAATCCCGAAGCCGTCGCCAAAGTCCATCGCGGTTTCCTCGAAGCAGGGGCCGATGTCATCGAAACTGACACCTTCGGGGCTAGTTCTTTTGTGCTCGCTGAATACAATTTAGCCCACGAAGCCTATAACTTAAATAAAGCCGCTGCGACTCTCGCCAAAGGCCTTGCTGTTGAGTATTCTACACCAGAAAAACCCCGATTTGTGGCCGGTTCCATTGGGCCTGGAACTAAATTACCAACCCTGGGACACATCGACTTTGATACTCTCAAAATTGCCTTTGCCGAACAAGCCGAAGGACTATTTGATGGTGGGGTTGATTTATTAATAGTTGAAACCTGCCAAGATGTGTTACAAATTAAAGCCGCACTCAGCGCCATTGAAGAAGTATTTACTAAAAAAGGTACGCGGCTGCCGATTATGGTATCGGTGACAATGGAAACTACTGGCACTATGTTAGTAGGTTCGGATATCAGCGCCGTCTTGACAATTTTGCAGCCATTTCCTATTGATATTTTAGGATTAAACTGCGCCACTGGCCCAGACAGAATGGCCGAACATATCAAATATTTATCTCAATATTCTCCTTTTGTTGTCTCCTGTATTCCTAACGCCGGCTTACCGGAAAATGTGGGCGGACACGCCCATTATAAACTCACGCCGATGGAGTTAAGAATGGCATTAATGCACTTCGTAGAAGACTTAGGAGTGCAAGTAATTGGCGGTTGTTGCGGTACTCGTTACGATCACATTCAAGCATTAGCAGAAATTTCTACAACTCTTAAACCCAAGGTTCGCGAGACAACTTGGCAACCCGCTGCTGCTTCAATTTATAGCGCCCAACCTTACGACCAAGATAATTCTTTCTTAATAGTTGGTGAACGACTTAATGCTAGTGGTTCTAAGAAATGTCGTGACTTATTAAATGCTGAAGATTGGGATGGTTTAATCTCAATGGGACGGGAACAAGTTCGCGAAGGCGCACACATTCTTGATGTTAACGTTGACTATGTGGGACGCGATGGCGTAAGAGATATGAGAGAGGTTGTATCTCGCTTAGTTACTAATGCCACTTTGCCCTTAATGTTAGATTCCACTGAGTGGGAAAAAATGGAGGCGGGATTAAAAGCTGCTGGCGGTAAATGTTTGTTAAATTCTACTAACTATGAAGATGGAGAACCCCGTTTTTATAAGGTGTTAGAATTAGCAAAAAGGTATGGCGCGGGCATAGTTATCGGTACAATTGATGAAGATGGAATGGCCAGAAGTGCGGACAAAAAATTTACCATTGCCTCCCGCGCCTATCACGCCGCCATTGAGTACGGAATACCCGCCTACGACATCTTTTTTGACCCTTTAGCCTTGCCAATTTCTACGGGGATTGAAGAAGATAGGGCGAATGGTAAATCTACTATTGAGGCCATCCGCCGCATCCGGCAAGAATTGCCGGAATGTCACGTTATTTTGGGAGTTTCTAATATTTCCTTCGGCTTAAATCCAGCGGCGAGACAAGTCTTAAACTCGATGTTTTTGCACGAAGCTATGCAGGCGGGGATGGATTCAGCAATTGTTAGCCCCAATAAGATTTTACCCCTGGCAAAAATTGAAGAAAAATATCAAGAATTGTGTCGTAAACTGATTTACGATCGGCGAGAATTTGATGGCAATGTTTGCATTTACGATCCTTTGGGAGAGTTGACAAATGCCTTTGAAGGTGCTACAACTAAGCGCGATCGCAGTGCCGATAAACTACTACCTTTAGAAGAACGCTTGAAGCGTCATATCATTGATGGCGAAAGAATTGGCTTAGAAGAAGTGCTGACTACAGCCTTAGAAAAATATCCACCTTTGGAGATTATTAATACCTTCTTGTTAGATGGTATGAAAGTGGTAGGTGAGTTATTTGGTTCGGGGCAAATGCAGTTACCATTTGTATTGCAATCTGCCGAAACTATGAAAGCAGCCGTTGCCTTTTTGCAACCCTACATGGAGAAATCGGAATCAGGGGATAATGCCAAGGGAACCTTTATCATTGCTACAGTTAAAGGCGACGTTCACGATATTGGGAAAAACCTAGTTGACATCATTCTTTCTAACAATGGCTACCGAGTAATTAACTTGGGAATTAAACAGCCAGTTGATAATATCATCGAAGCTTACGAACAGCATAAAGCTGATTGTATTGCTATGAGTGGATTGTTGGTTAAATCTACAGCTTTTATGAAAGATAATCTGGAGACATTTAACCAGCGCGGGATTACCGTTCCCGTAATTTTAGGGGGTGCGGCTTTAACTCCGAAGTTTGTCCATGAAGATTGTCAAAATTCCTATAAAGGTAAAGTTGTCTATGGCAAAGATGCCTTTTCCGACTTGCACTTTATGGATAAGTTAATGCCTGCTAAATCCCAGGGAAAATGGGATGATTTAACAGGTTTTGCCGATGAAGAAAATGGTAATGGCAATGGGGCAGCTAAAATAGAAGTCACACCTAAAAAAGAGGTGAAAACTTCGGAACCAGCAACGCCATTAGTGATAGATACAAAACGTTCTGAGGCGGTAGCGGTGGATATTGAACGCCCGATTCCGCCTTTTTGGGGTACTCAGTTATTGGAGGGAGAAGATATACCTTTTGAGGAAATTTTCTGGCATTTAGATTTACAAGCTTTAATTGCTGGACAATGGCAATATCGCAAGCCAAAAGACCAATCGCGGGAAGAATATGATGGGTTTTTAGCTGAGAAAGTTTACCCGATTTTGGAGGAATGGAAACAGCGGATTATTAATGAGAAGTTGTTACATCTACAGGTAGTTTATGGGTATTTTCCTTGTCAATCTGAAGGCAATTCTTTACACCTTTACGATCCAGAAATGCTCAAAAGTGACACAGGCATCTTGCCTGCGATAGGTTTGACTGGCGGGCAAGATGCCCGCCCCACAATGCCTGTAGTGACATTTACTTTCCCTCGGCAAAAGTCGGGTCGGCGGTTGTGTATTGCTGACTTTTTTGCACCGAAAGAATCGGGTAAAATTGATGTGTTTCCAATGCAAGCGGTGACGGTTGGAAACATTGCAACGGAGTTCGCACAAAAGCTATTTGCTGATAATCAATATACTGATTATTTGTATTTTCATGGGTTAGCGGTACAGACTGCGGAAGCAATAGCTGAATGGACTCATGCGCGAATTCGTCGGGAGTTAGGTTTTGGGAGTGAGGAACCGGATAATATTCGGGATATGTTAGCCCAAAGATATCGCGGATCGCGGTATAGTTTCGGTTATCCTGCTTGTCCTGAAATGTCCGATCAGTATAAACAATTGGAGTTGTTAGGAAGCGATCGAATTAACCTTTCTATGGATGAAAGCGAACAGCTTTATCCCGAACAATCGACAACTGCAATTATTACTTATCACCCAGCAGCAAAGTATTTTACTGCTTAGATAGATCGGGACTTACGCACCTTGTTATGTAACGCCGCCATCTTGGCGGTTTTTTTACCGCCAGGATGGCGGCGCTACGGAGTTATGTAACGCCGCCATCTTGGCGGTTTCTTTACCGCTAGGATGGCGGCATTACGGATAGCTATAGATGATAAAAAAGAGGTACGATCGCACCTCTTTTTATACTCTATTAAAAATCAAAGCTAGGCTCATACCGTCAGCTTGACAGGAGGAAACGTCACTTCTACGTTCGCGTCTATGGGTTGATTTTCGAGCACCATATTCGCATCTATGGGTTGATTTTCAAGCACCATTGTGGTACTTGCATTGCACTGGAAACCAATGCGCTCGTAGAAACTCTGCTTGTAGGTTGTCATCAGGTAAACTCGCTCGACTCGACACATCCGAGGATGGCTTAAAACTGTTTGTACTAACTTGCGGCCGAGTCCGCCGCCTTGATAGTCTGGGTTAATGACTACATCCCAAATTGTAGCGCGGTAGATACCGTCTGATGTAGCGCGAGCGAACCCGATCATGCGATCGCCATCCCAAACACTAACTACTGGTTCGCTGAACCGGATCGCGGTTTCTAAATCCTCTAGCGATCGCTCCCTTGCCCAAAAAGCTGCTCCTTTAAACAACCCTTGTAATTGATGTAGGTCTACCTGCTCAGAACCGATACAAAATTGAATGTTACGGTAATCTCTCGTGGTTGAGTTCATTCTCAATTTGCCTTCAAGTTGGGTTTAAACTATCTGAAATTGGTGTATTTGTATGCTGGCGGCTTTAAAAGATTCGCGCTTTAGCAGCCCATTTTTTTGTTAATAATGCCGGCAACAAAGCTGAGAGTAAACGTAATGGAGGGCAGGTTTTATCTGGAAAAGTGCCTGATAGTATAGTCTCTGGCTAAACCCGCCCCTACAAGACATCTACTGTTTTTTATATCCACCTACTTATTACTTTTCATATATTATCCATCTATTCGGTAATTATCAATACTTTTTGGCAAAAATCTCAGTTTTTTTGTTATGGATTTATGACATTTTCGACTATCTAAATCTCTTAAAAACAGTCAACTTAAGGCCTGGCGAATAGAATTCGCAGCTATACAAACGAAGTCCGCCTACGCGGACTAAAGGAAAATCAAGACCTTCATAACCCGCGTAGGCGGTTTTTGTCTGACAAGATGCGGTTTCAACCGCCCAGTTTCTTACTCGCAGCCTTAGAGCCAACGGGCTGCATCTTTGGCATGATAGGTTAAAATCAAGTCAGCACCAGCGCGTTTAAACCCTGTGAGGGTTTCCATTACGACTTTTTGTTCATCAATCCAACCGTTGAGGGCGGCGGCTTTTACCATTGCATATTCACCAGAAACGTTGTAGGCTGCAACTGGTAAATTAGTGGCTTCCTTGACTCGCCAGATGATGTCCATGTAAGCCAAAGCTGGCTTAACCATTAGCATATCAGCGCCTTCAGCGATGTCAAGGGCAACTTCCTTGAGGGCTTCGCGACCATTTCCTGAGTCCATTTGGTAAGTGCGGCGATCGCCAAATTGCGGAGTTGAATCAGCAGCGTCCCGGAATGGGCCATAATAAGCTGAGGCATATTTAGCTGCATAAGAAAGAATGGGGATATCCTCAAATCCAGCGCCGTCTAAGCCTTCCCGAATTGCTTGCACAAAACCATCCATCATCCCCGAAGGTGCGATAATATCAGCACCAGCTTGAGCTTGAGCGATCGCAGTTTTCTTCAGTAACTCCAGTGTGGGGTCGTTCAAAACCCGACCAGTTAAATCTCCGACTTGCAGATAGCCGCAGTGACCGTGACTGGTATATTCGCACAAACAAGTATCCACAATTACCACGAGGTCGGGTACAGCTTTTTTAACTGCTGCGGTAGCTTTTTGGACAATTCCGCAGTCATGCCATGCGCCCGTAGCTTCTGTATCCTTATCTTCAGGAATACCAAATAAGATAATTGCGGGAATGCCGAGGTCGTAAACTTCTTTTGCTTCTTCTACAATTTTGTCTACTGATAGCTGGTAGACTCCCGGCATAGATTTAACTTCTGTGGCAACAGCTTCCCCTGGTACGGCAAACAGAGGATATATTAAATCGTTAGTAGTCAAGACCGTTTCGCGTACCATCCGACGTAGTTGGGGATGTTGGCGAAGGCGGCGAGGGCGATGTGTTGGAAACATGATTTTTTTAAGTGTTGAGTCAGTTAGACTTTTGGGCTGATAATGATTGCCCTGTTGCTAAGTCTAGAACTTCTGGTTTCCCCAAAGCACAACGCTTAAGTAAATTTCTGAGGACTTACGCAAAAGTATCTGTAACGCCGCCCTCTGGGCGGTTAGTTTACCGCCCAGAGGGCGGCGTTACGTGAAGTGTGCGTAAAGTCCTAAATAATTGAGAAAGCCGATTCCGTTAAGAAATCGGCTTTCTCAATTTAGCCTTTGACTATGCCGAAACCGCTACGGGTTCGGCTTCAACTACGGGCTTGCCATAAACACTGACTTTCTTGCGGGTTTTACCCTTTCTCTCAAAAGTCACTACGCCATCAACAAGGGCGAACAAAGTATCATCTTTGCCGATACCGACATTGTTACCGGGGTGAAACTTTGTGCCGCGTTGACGGACTAGAATGTTGCCAGCTTTAACAACTTGGCCGCCAAAACGCTTAACACCTAAGCGCTGAGAGTTAGAGTCGCGACCGTTGCGTGTACTACCTGTACCTTTCTTATGGGCCATAATGTCCTCAACTTTAATTGTTATTTTCTATTTTGAAGGAGTTTCGACGATTGGTGTCGTCTCTTCTCTTTTTGCGATCGCATCTCCTTTGATACTGATAGAATCAATCATCAAACGAGTAATTTCTTGGCGGTGGCCCTTTTTCTTGCGAGTTTTCTTTTTGGGCCGCATCTTATAGACAATGACCTTGCGACCTCGGAAATGCCGGAGCACAGTACCTTCTACCGTCGCACCTTCAACCAATGGCTGACCGATGTGAACGTCGTCTCCATGCTGAACTAGAAATACCTTGTCAATAGTGACTGTAGCTTCGGCTTCGACGTGAAGCAGTTCGATGTCGTAGAAGCGGCCGGGTTCTACTCGCAGTTGTTTGCCGCCTGTTTCAATAATTGCGTAAGTCATTCTGGTTGTAATTTGGGTTGCCGTACAGGTAGCTGACAAGTGTTTTGCCGAAGCCTACAGGTTGAAATCAATCTGTTTTGCGGTATTTTGTCAGCTTTGGGAATGTCTCAACCTGATCCGAGCAGGGTTTGGACAGACAATCTACCATTATTGCTTATAGATGGGATTTTGTCAAGTACCTGGACTGGTTTGGGATTGGTAGGCAGATAGAATACGATGAGTTGATAGGTCAATAATGAACAAATAGCGATCGCACTTTGGAGAATTTCAGAGGATTTAATATAATTGAATAGATAGCTTTAAGAATTTTCAATAGCTATGAACTATGAAAACTCAAGAACCAGGAAAAGCAAATGTTAACTATTGAACAGATAGAAAACGCTATTCTGCAACTTCCACCAGAGGAGATGGGAGAGTTGTTAGAGTGGTTTTTGGATTTGGATTATCAACGATGGGATATTCAATTAGAGAAAGACATTGTTAAGGGAAACCTAGATGCTTTAGCAGCAGAAGCGATCGTAGTAGCAAAGTTTTAGACCATCTGGCATAATTAAAGAGGCATCTCTAATAATTTTCAAAGGAGAAAGATATATGAGTACAGAGCGGTGGGATGATGATAGGCTAGATCGATTAGCAAATACGGTCGAGAGTAATAGTCACGCTATTGAGAATAACAATCGCTTGATAGAGAGTAATGCTCGCGTGATTCAAGCGTTAGCAAATGTGGCAGCAGAGGCAAGGGAAGAACGGGAACAGTTATTTCAAAGGATGGAACAACAAAATGCAATTATTGTGCAACAGCAAGAAGAAATTGTGGGTTTAAGAATTGAGACAAGACGGACGCTTGATATTCTCCTAAATCAGCGTAATCAGGGGGATAATCCTACTGCTTAATTCAATCATAAAGTAGGCGATCGCACTTTGGGGAAGAGAGGCGCGATCGCGGGAGCAAAATTTCAGAAATTATAGCCAGAAATTGCTATATAATAGCAACAGGAGTCAACAATCTCAACATAAAGCCTATGTCTACTTATAGCGATGTACTGAGTCAGGCTCAAAATCTCACTCTTGAAGAGCAAGAGCAATTGTTAGAAGTATTGTCAGTATTGGTTCGCGATCGGGTAACAACCCAAACTCAGGGTCAACAATCGGAAATTGATGCAGCACTGATTGAAATGGCACAAGATCCAGAGTACCAATCTCAAGTGCTACAGATGGAGGCTGAGTTTCGCCGCCAAAGAACAGTTGAAATATTGGAAAAAATTGCAGCAAGTAATGTCTGTGCTGATATTAACGATCCGGTGGAATGGCAGCGAGAATTGCGTCAAGATCGTTCGCTTCCAGGTAGGGATGAATAATGCTACTTGATAGTAATGTTATTATCTACGCTTCTCAACCAGAACACGCGCAAGTTAGGCAGTTTATTGGCGAACATGACATAGTTGTATCGGCAGTAAGTTACGTTGAAGTGCTGGGTTATCATCGGCTAACTGAAGATAATAGATTATACTTTGAGGAATTTTTTAGTGTTGTGGAGGTTTTACCGATTTCTAATGCTGTACTCGATCGAGCAGTGGCGTTACGACAGATGAGGAGAATGACTCTTGGGGATGCTATTATTGGGGCAACAGCTTTGGTGTATGGCAGAACTTTAGTGACAAGAAATATAGGCGATTTTCGATGGATTGCTGAACTCACATTGATTAACCCGTTTGAGGCTTAAGAAAGATGGGCGATCGCGAGAGCAAAATTTTAGACTATCTGGTATAATTGAACAGGTAGCTTTAATAATTTTCAATAGCTATTAATCAGGAAAAAAATCTATGACTACAGAGCGCTGGGATGATGATAGGCTAGATCGATTAGCTAACTCAGTAGAAGGTTTGACTAATCGGGTAGATAATATAGCTAACTCGTTAGAAAGTTTGACCAAGCGAGTTGATAGTATCGCGATCTCAACAGAGAATAATAATCGCCTGATAGAGAGTAATGCTAGGGTTATTCAAGCGTTAGCAAATGTGGCAGCAGAGGCCAGGGAAGAAAGGCAGCAATTATTTCAAATTATGACACAACAGCAAGAAGAAATTCGGGGGATACAAACGGAGAATCGTCGCACTCTTGATATTCTCCTAAATCAGCAGAATCAGGGGGATAATCCTACTGCTTAACTCAATCATAAAGTAGGCGATCGCTACTTTGGGAAGATAAAGGCGATCGCACTTTGGGGACAGAGAGGCGATCGCGGGAAAAAAATTTCAGATGTTATCATCAGAAATTGCTATATAATGCCAAGAGGAGTCAAAAATCTCAACATAAAGCCTATGTCTAGGGAGCATCCCGATTTGGTAAAAACAAAAATATTAAACTGCAAATTCGCCATTCAGGTAGGCACAACGCAGTTGTAACATTTGGGAAACACTTTCCGATTTCCACTGTGCGCCTGAAATTTTTAGCC
>NZ_JARFTR010000308.1 GCF_029167235.1 Kamptonema sp. UHCC 0994
CTCCCCCGCCCCCTTGCGATCGCCACCCAAACTTCGATAATATAAAGAGTTCGAGTTACAAAAATACAGGAATCACCGTGAGCAAGCGCGTCCAATTAGTCTTAAATAAGGATGTCACCAAACTAGGAAAAGTTGGAGACCTAGTAGAAGTAGCCCCAGGCTACGCCCGCAACTACCTACTACCCCAAGGAATCGCCTATCGGACAACCCCAGGCATCCTCAAGCAAGTAGAACGCCGTAGAGAAGCTGAAAGGCAGCGTCAGCTTGAGCTCAAGCAACAAGCTGAAACCCGCAAAAAAGCCCTCGAATCCGCCCCCACTTTCATCATCTCCAAACAAGTCGGCGAAGCCGAAGCCATTTTTGGTACAGTCACCACCCAAGAAGTGGCAGAATTGATTTTCAACACCACCGGACAAGAAATTGATAGACGCGGTATTCACTTACCTGAAATTCGCAAAACAGGTTCCTACAAAGCTGAAATCAAACTTCACGCAGAAGTTAGTGCCGAAATCGAAATTCAAGTCGTGTCTCTCTAGTTGTTAATTGTCATTAATTAGTGACGACTTTATCTTTGTAGGGTGAGCATTTGCCAATAAGAAGTCTGTAAATTATTATAGACAGAGAAAGTTGTAGGCAATGCCCACCCTATGTTTATAGCAAGTTTTTAGTCAGCTCATAAAGGCTTTTATAGCAACCGCCAGGGCGGTTAGGGGCTAGGGGCTAGGGGCTAGGGGCTAGGGAAAGAAGGGAAAGAGGGGAACAGAGTTAATGGTTTGGGCCATGAGCGAGTGTCCTAACTGCCTTGGCGGTTGCTATAATTAGCCATTAGCAATTAGCCATTAGCAATTAGCCATTAGCAATTAGCCATTAGCAATTAGCCATTAGCCATTAGCAATTAGCAATTAGCAATTAGCAATTAGCCATTACCCATTACCCATTACCCATTACCCATTACCCATTATTCTTCAGGTGACAAATGAGTGAATTAATGCCAACTAATATAGAAGCAGAAGAAGCAATTTTAGGAGGCATACTAATTGACCCCGAAGCCATCTCACGAATTGCCGAACTCCTTCGCCCAGAATATTTTGCCATCACCGCCCATCAAATCATCTACAAAGCCGCCCTCGACCTCTATTTTGAAGGCAAACCCACAGACTTAATGACCCTCACCACCTGGCTTGCCGACCGCAACAAATTAGAGTCAATAGGTGGACAAAGCAAGTTAGCCCAACTAGCAGAACGCACAGTTTCAGCAGTCAATATTGACCAATATGCCATATTAGTTGAAGATAAACATATTCGCCGCAAATTAATTCACGCTGGCAACGAAATTGTCCAATTAGGTTACGAGACAGCCACAGAATTACCAATAGTTTTAGACAAAGCCGAACAAAAGATATTTAACATCACTCAAGACCGTCCGCAGCAAGATTTAGTGGCCATCAGCGAGACTGTAAACGTCATCTCGCAAGAGTTAGAAAATCGCAATGAAGGTTTAACATTACCCGGCATTCCCTGCGGCTTTTACGACCTCGATGCCATGACCGGAGGCTTCCAGCGTTCCGATTTAATTATCGTTGCTGCTAGGCCATCAATGGGAAAGTGTATTGCTTTTGATACTCTCATAGTACAAAAAGATGGTAGTATTTCCACCATTCAAGATATCTATCAGCAACATCAAGAACATCAAGCAAAATTATTAACATTGGGCAAAGATTGGAAATTTTATCTAACTCAACCCTCGGCCTTTATAGATGATGGCATCAAACCCACATTTCGTGTAACTACCAAACTTGGGCGGTTTGTAGAAACTACCATTACTCACCCCTATTTAACTATTAAAGGATGGCGACAACTTGGGGAACTTAAGGTTGGTGATAAAGTTGCTGTTCCTCGAAAAATTGATGTGTTTGGTGCTGACAAAATTCGCCCCTGCGAAGTTAAGTTATTGGCTTATTTAATTGGAGATGGTTGTCTGGTAGATACAACACCAGAATTTATTAATAATCATCCTTTAATTCAAGCAGATTTTACTCAAGCTGCTCAAGAATTTGCTGATTTAAAAGTTCGCCAAGATGTAAGAGAAAATAAGGCTACAACCCTTTATGTATCTTTAAGCCAGGGCAAAAAAAATCCTTTGACTGCATGGCTAGAACAACTAGAAATGTGGAAGAAAGATGCTCGCAATAAAACAGTACCATCTCTCATATTTAGGTTAGATAAATCACAAATTGCTTTATTCCTTAACCGTCTATTTTCAACAGACGGTTGGGCAACAGTTTTAACTAGCGGTCAGGGACAATTAGGCTATTGCTCAGTTAGCGAAACACTAGCTAGACAAATACAACATTTATTACTAAGATTTGGGATAATTGCTGCGCTTAGAAGGCGCTATGTTAAATATAACAATACTCGTAGAATAGCTTGGCAATTAGATATTACTGATGCCCAATCCATCAAAACATTTATTTCAGATATTGGTATTTTTGGCAAAGAAGTTGCTTTAGGAAAAGTACAGGAAGCCTTAGCTAATAAGAAGTATCAAACGAATCGCGATTTAATTCCAATTGAAATTTGGGAAGAAATCGCCGCAGCCAAAGGCAGTGAACCTTGGGCGGTTTTAGCAAGGCGGGCAGAAATTAAAGGTTATACAAATATTCATGTAGGCAAGCGTTCGCTATCGCGAGAAAGGTTATTTATTCTAGCAACTACTTTAGAAAATCTATCTTTACAGCAATTAGCAACTAGCGATATTTACTGGGATGAAATTGTTTCTATTGAACCGATGGGATGCAAACAAGTTTATGATTTAACTATTCCAGAAACCCACAATTTTGTTGCTAATGACATCTGCGTTCATAATACTGCATTCTGTACAAATATAGCCCATAATATCGCGGCCGCGATGAAATTACCCATAGCTATTTTTAGCTTAGAAATGTCAAAAGAACAGCTAGTACAGCGCCTCCTTTCCAGTGAAGCCGGAATCGAAAGTAATCGCCTGCGTTCTGGTAGAATTAGTCAAAACGAATGGGCTCCTATAAGTAGCGCCATTGGTTCACTATCAGAATTGCCAATTTTCATTGATGACACTCCCAATCTTACTGTTACAGAAATGCGGTCTAAAACTCGCCGCCTGCAAGCAGAACAAGGAGGAGCTTTGGGATTAATATTGCTAGATTACTTGCAATTAATGGAGGGAAGTAGCGATAATCGGGTGCAAGAATTATCTCGAATCACCCGAAGTTTGAAAGGTTTAGCGCGGGAACTCAGCGTTCCAATTATTGCTTTATCTCAGTTAAGTAGAGGCGTAGAAGCGCGGACAAATAAGCGACCGATGATGTCAGATTTGAGAGAGTCGGGCTCTATTGAACAGGACGCGGATTTAGTGATTATGTTATACCGCGAAGAATATTATAACCCCGATACACCCGACAGAGGCATTGCAGAAGTTATCATTACAAAACATCGGAATGGGCCTACAGGGATAGTCAAATTAATATTCGATCCACAATTTACTCGATTTCGTAATCTGGCAGCTCCCAGACGGTCGTAATTTCCAAAACCAAGAGCTACCAGATATTAAATTCTACCCAGCGATTTTCAACAATTCCACATCGAAAATTAAAGTCGCATTCGGAGGAATTACCCCACCAGCACCACGAGCGCCATAACCCAAATCGGGGGGGATAATTAACTTGCGACGGCCGCCAACTTTCATCGTGCCCACGCCTTCATCCCAACCTTTAATTACCTGACCCACGCCAATTTTAAACTGGAAAGGACTATTGCGATCGCGCGAACTATCAAACTTAGTTCCGTTTTCCAGAGTCCCCGTATAGTGAACTACAACCGTCTGGCCAGTTTTGGGTTCCGCACCATCTCCCTCTTTGATTTCAGTGTATTTCAGACCCGAAGGCGTAGTAATTGTTTTTTCAGTATTTTCAGTCATATTATTGCCAGCGATAGTAGCTGGTGCGTCAGGTATTGTAGCCTCAGCTACTAACAAATTGCTTTGATTTAAAGACGCTTCAACCTCAGTCTTGATAACAGTCTGGGGTTGAGGTCTGCTAATAACGGCTGCAATGGCTTGTTGTCGGCTACCGCTAAATTGAGAGATTACCAGCACCGCACAGCATACTAACATTACCCCCAAGCTGATCAGAATTCCTTGCAAAATTCAATCCTCCTTATTACAGTGAAATAATCCCATCTTTGAGCTCCGCTTGCAAACACAACAAAAATTACTCAATCGCTCTCACTAAACTCAACGCCAGAGGCGATTTTCCAAATCGCGCAACTGACGTTCCAAACGGTCGAGCCGTCCCCGCAACTCATCCATTTCTGACTGACGGGGGACTCCCATATCTTGCATCATATTCCGCAGTTGCCTCTGCATCTGCGCCTCCCAGTTACCCTGCTCCGATTTGATCTGTTGCATCATATCATCTACTAAGGTTTGGGCTTGCTCAGAATTAATTTTGCCATCTTGAACCAATTGCTCGCTCACTTCCTGTAATTTCTCCGTCACCAGGGAAGTAGTACCAATGCCGAGCATAATCAGTTGCTTGAGTAAGTTACTGTTATCCATAAGGTTTTGCTGCTATTGGGAGGATTGATTGGGTACTCTCACCTTTGGCCGCGTACAAAGGCGATCGAGCCATCTGTACAATTGAAGTTAAATCAAAGTTGGCCTACATTTCTATTGTGGGGTATCTACCGATCGCCTGCGACTCCAGCCTGGAAGTCAATGTTCGGAAAACCGCCAGTATATCTACCCTCAAAGCATACAGATTGCGGATTTTTGATTTTCGCTTTTGAACTGAAAAACCCTCACCATGCCACATTGTCCCCGTTGTAGCCAACCTGTAGACGCTTCTGCGATCGCCTGTCCTCACTGCCAAACTCCTCTTAAAGCATACGGTCATCCGGGTATTCCTCTGCACCGTGCTCAAGGAGAAGAATCTCTCTGTACTAGCTGTCTCTACCACGAAGACGACACCTGTAACTTTCCCCAACGCCCCTTTGCCAAAGATTGTACCCTTTATCACGATCGCTCTGAACCAATTTTGCCCCTCAGCAGTCAATACATTAGTGGCGGTTGGCCCAAAATCCTGAAAAGCTGGTGTCAGCGTAATATATTCTGGTTATTCTTACTCGGTTTGGTAATTATCAGCCTACTACTATCTCTTTAATTAAGAAGAAGGGGGAAAAGAGGGGCTAGGGGCTAGGGGCTAGGGGCTAGGGAAAGAGAGGGGGAGATGGGGAGATGGGGAGGATGGGTAATTAGCCATTAGCCATTAGCTATTAGCTATTAGCTATTAGCCATTAGCCATTAGCTATTAGCCATTAGCCATTAGCTATTAGCTATTAGCCATTAGCTATTAGCTATTAGCCATTAGCTATTACCAATTACCAATTACCAATTACCAATTACCAATTACCAATTACCAATTACCAATTACCATGAGCAATGTGTTAGGAATCGATGGCGGTGGCACTAAGACTACTTGCATCTTAATGGACAAATCTGGTAAAATTATTGGACGCGGTGAGGCTGGCCCGTCCAATTATCAAAGTGTAGGCATTGAAACAGCAGAACAATCGATTAAATTAGCAATAAAACAGGCATTTTTATCGACAAAAGCAGACAAATATTTACCAATAGAAGCGATTTGTTTGGGCTTGGCTGGTGTTGGTCGTTCACAAGATATTAAGATTGTAGAAAGTTTGGTAAAAAAGTTACAATTATGCGACAACTTACCAATTAAATTGTTATTAAAACCTGAAAATACCTTAATTTGTAATGATAGCCAAATTGCTTTAGTAGGTGGCATCGGCAAACCCATAGGTATCGCTGTAATTGCTGGTACTGGCTCTCATATTTTCGGCCAAAACCATCAGGGGAAAACTAAACGAGTAGGCGGCTGGGGATATATTTTAGGCGATGAGGGTAGCGGTTATGACATAGCAATTCAAGGCTTAAAAGCAGCTTTAAAATCTTTTGACGGGCGCTTAGAATTTACCACTCTGACAGAACAGTTTAAAATTCATCTCCATCTAAAAAACATAGAAGATTTAGTGGAAGTCGTCTATCGGCGTGGGTGGGGAGTTAAAGAAATTGCGGCCTTAGCACCGATTGTAGACCGAGAAGCAGCAGCAGGCGATCGCGAGGCATTAAACATCATTGAAAGCGCCGCCACAGAATTAGCCTTAGCAACAAAAGTGGCGATTTCAGCCCTATTTGACAAAACAGAAGCCTATGAAATTGTTACTATAGGAGGTGCATGGGAAGGTACGGCAAATTTGCGAGGGAAGTTTGAAAATTATATAAGTGCGATCGCTCCCTTAGCAACAGTAATTTGGCCGCGCCATGAACCGGCCTCTGGTGCAGGGCTATTAGCGTTAAGCGCTCTCAATCGATATAACAGTTCTTAATTGGGTATGTACTGCTTTTAATTAGCAGTTAACAGTTAACCGTTAACAGTTAACCGTTAACCGTTAACAATCAATTCAGCAACTAATTTATCAGCCGTGCGTCTTTAATTACTCTAGATTGCTAGCAAGGAGACAGTTTTCATGTTTACTTCTAATCAATGGCGATCGCGAACAGTGGCAATATTAGCATTAGGCATCCTAGTTGGAGCCGCAGCACCAAATGTTGCGCCTGCTCCGGCTACAGCTCAACGTATTTCGCCATACATTGATGCTAGAATTCCCGCAGGTACGACTATTCCAGTTAACTACGAAAAGGATAAAATTATCGTCACTCCCGACGAAACTGCACCTGTAACTTTAACAGTTGCGCGAGATATTAGATCGTCTCAGGGTAGAGTATTGATTCCCGCTGGTAGTCAAATTGTCGGTCAACTACAACCTGCTAGAAGAGGCTCGCAATTTGTTGCCAAAGAACTGCTTTTAGGGCGCAACAAGCGCTATCGTATTAATGCAACTTCCAGAGTTGTCACCAGAACTGAAACTGTAGAAAGAGGAGCTAATGTAGGTTCCATTGCCAAAGGTGCAGCAATTGGCGCAGCAGCGGCGGCGGCGATTTCAGGGGTTACAGGAGACAAAGCGATCGCCACTGAAGAGGTTTTAGGGGGTGCAGGTATTGGCGCGATCGCGGGAGTATTGTTCGGCCGCAAAAAAGTTGATGTCGTCGTCATTCGTCCCGAACAAGACTTAGGATTAACAGTACGCTCTGAGCTCGTTTTGCGGTAACGAGAGATGGGGAGGATGGGGGAGATGGGGAGGATGGGGAGGTAAATCCCCCATTCTCCCCAATTACCCATTACCCATTACCAATTACCCATTATCTGAAGATATAAACTTTTGATTAGAAATCAAGCCTTGAGCTTGCAATTCCTTGGATATTTCCAAAGTGATAATGCAGGTAATCAGCCACACAAATCCCGCTATTAGTAGAACGCATCTAGGGGAAGTTGTGAGTAGAGATTGCTTTGTTCCTCTTTTACGATACCTGCTAAATCAAGTAGATAGATCCATGATTTTACTATCCAAGAAACATATTTCTAAGTTCCTCCTAGCCGTTACGCTGGTAGTTCTTTCTAGCTGCTTTGGCAAGACAACCAGCAGTACTGCTAATCCACCGCAGGTTGAAGCAACTGTTGCGCGATCGCCTGAAACTTCCCAAGTTACCCAACAACCCAATACATCCCCAGCCACGCTAAAATTTGCCCCACCAATCGGCTGCACCCTGGGCAAAGACTGTTACATTTTCCACTATGTAGACAGAGATCCTAGTCCAGCAGCCGTTGACTTTGGTTGTGGTCGTCAAACCTACGACGGCCACGACGGTACAGACTTCGGCATCCCCGATGAGAAAGCAATGGCATTAGGTGTCCCCGTTAAAGCTGCTGCTGCTGGCAAAGTTTTGCGATCGCGAGACGGAGTTGAGGATCGGCGGGTGGAGGATCAAACCACTAAAACCCAAGTCCAAGGCATTGAATGCGGCAATGGCATGGTAATCGATCACGGTAACGGTTGGGAAACTCAATATTGCCACCTCCGCAAAGGCAGTGTTGTTGTTAAATCCGGGACGCAGGTAGAAAAAGGCACAGTTTTGGGCATGGTAGGAGAATCTGGTTTAGCCTCCTTTCCCCACGTTCACTTAACTATCCGCTACCAAGGCAAGGCGGTAGATCCCTTTGTAGGTATAGATTCTCAGTCTGGCTGCAAAGTTACCCGGAACCCACTTTGGGATTTGCCACTAAATTATGTACCCACAGGTTTAATCCGGGCTGGCTTTTCTAGTCAGGTACCAGATATGAATGCTGTCTGGCAAGGGAAATTTTCTGAAACGCTACTTCCTGTAAATAGTCCAGCTATTTTATTTTGGGTGCAAGCTTTTGGAGTGCTTCAGGGCGATCGCGAATATTACAAGTTATTAGGCCCCAATGGTCAAGTTATTGGAGAAAATACAAATGAAATAAAATCCTCCAGCCGCGCCTGGATCAGTTACGTTGGCAAAAAAAATCGGGGAAATTCCACACTTACCCCTGGAATTTGGCGAGCAGAGTACCAATTGAAACGCGGAGATAAAGTGTTAATTGACTTGAAACGGCAAGTAGAATTGCGTTAATTAATCTTATACCAAATCCAGCTTAAATACCCCATTATTTCTTAGTCCGCGTAGGCGGACTTCGTTTGTGTAGGTGCGATTTCAATCGCCAAATTTTGATGGAGTGGAATTTCAATCAAAAACTCTGTTCCTGCTCCTGGTTCTGAGATACAATACAATCGCCCTCGATGCTCTATCGTCACAATTTGATAACTAATAGATAGCCCCATTCCCGTACCTTTACCTACGGGTTTAGTTGTGAAAAATGGGTCAAATAGTCTTTGTTTTACTTCCTCTGTCATGCCGCAGCCATTATCCGCGATCGAGATTCTAACTAAATCTGATTTATACAAACTCGTAGTAATCCTAATTATCTTTTTCTCCACCTGACGCTGCTCTTCTAAAGCATCCACAGCATTCGTCAGAATATTCATAAATACCTGATTAAGTTGCCCTGCATAGCACTCGATATCCGGCAAATTGCCATACTCTTTGATAACTTCAACACCAGTATATTTCGAGCTTCCATTTATGCGACTCTGAAGAATCATCAGGGCGCTGTCAAGACCTTCATGGATATTCACAGCCTTAACTTCCGACTCATCCAACCGAGAAAAATTTCGTAGGGATTTGACAATATCACTTATTCGTTCCACACCTACTTGCATAGATGTAAGTAATTTCGATAAATCTTCACTAAGAAATTCTAGATCGACCTCTTCTGACTTGGCTTGAATTTCTAACACCGGAATGGGATAATGCTGTTGATAGAGTTCTACTAGCTCTAGTAAATTTTGGGTATATTGGCTGAGATGAGACAAATTACCGTAAATAAAAGCTGCCGGATTATTTACTTCATGGGCAATCCCAGCTACCATTTGACCTAAAGAAGACATTTTCTCACTTTGGATGAGTTGGCCTTGAATCTGTCGTAATTCCCTCAGCGTTTGTTCTAAATACTCCGTTTGCTGCCGAAGTTGATTTTCCATCTGTTTCTGCTGAAGCAGAGATTGATTTAGAAGTTCGACTTGTTCCTGAGTTTGAATATAAAGTTTAGATTTTTCCTCCGCATTTGCTTGTGCTTCTTCCGAGAGTTGTACCTGTCTCCATGCTCCTATAATCGCTACTATTAGCACGCTCCCTAAAATTAGTGTTAAGAGATTCAAAGCATCCAGGGAAGATTCAATTATTGGACGCGGAATAACCAAGGCTACAGACCAATTTGCCTGCTGTAAAGGGGTATAAGCTACATATTGCCAGATGCCATCAATTTTGATTAATTCAATTCCCTGCTCTTTGTTCACCATCCGTCGCGCGAGGGTTGCTAAATTAACGTCTTTGCTTTCTAATAAGCTAGTAGCTGGTTTTTCTGTAGTTCCTCTTAAGGACGGATCGGGATGAACAATTACTCGACCCTCAGAGTTGAGAGCAAAGGCATAACTACCCTGACCTAATTGCAGACTTTGGATAACATTAAGGAGTCGATCGATTGGAATATTACCTGCTAAAGCTCCTAAAGGTTTTTCTGGTGAGCCAATCGGAGCACCAATTTGGATTTGGGCTAGTCCTAATGAACGACTAATTACTGGGTCATTAGCAGTAACTTTTCCCGCCATTGCCGATAAAAAGAAAGGGCGATCTGCTACAGTTCCTTTAGCTTTTCCTACTTGTGTATTGAATCGGGAACCGTCAGGAAATGCCATAGTAAGCTGTCGATATTCATCGATCCGTTTGACCTGGGATTTAAGATAGGGTTCAACGACATTCCAATCCATAGTTGCCAAGGTTGGTGTGTCAGCAATGGTTGCTATTTCTGTTTTCCGGGTTTCTAACCACTTATCAATTTCCCCACTACCCTGCTGAACTTTTAATAAAGCTTTCTCTTTGGAAGTGCTCAGCAGCAATTCATAGATAATCAGATAACTAGCGATCGCCGCAGCACTGACTATCAAAGTGAATCCAGCCAGGAGTAAAAGAGTAGTTACTTTTCTCTTTTTTCGTTGTTCTTTCTGAAAATTATTGTGAACCTGGCTAACTTTACTAAAGCTCATAGAAGAAGGAAGAAGGAAGAAGGAAGAAGGAAGAAGGAAGAAGGAAGAAAAATTTAGTTATCTAGGAGAGAAGGAAGAAGGAAGAAGGAAGAAAAATTTAGTTATCTAGGAGAGAAGGAAGAAGGATTTAGTTATTTAGGAGAGAAGGAAGAATGTTTATACAGTCAGTTTTTTAGCCATCCTTATCTTATTTTTAATTAGGTGGATTTACTTATATTCCCTTTTTCCCTCCTTCCCTCCTTCCCTTCTTCCCTAGTCCCTAGTCCCTAGCCCCTAGCCCCTTCTTTCCCTAGCCCCTAGCCCCTTCTTCAATCAGTTATAGCTCTAACTGGGTAAATTGTCCCAAGCTTGAGAAACAATGTCCCATAAGCGACGGCGCTGAGACAAATCCAGAAAATTATCCTCCTCTAGCACCTCAGCTTTGAGGTCATCTAGAGACTGTTGCCTAGAACGGGCTATATTAATAACGCCTGCGATCGCAGTTGCCACCAATTCCTCATTAACCCGCTGTTGTCGTAGGGCAATCATTTCTTGAGGGTTCGTGGGGATGGGATAATTTATGGTAATTGACGCAGCAGGATACGCCTGATGAGACGGTTTACCGCCGCTGTCTAAGGCATCGGACACCGAGGAGCGAACTTGAGTATCGCGCATAAAAAATGTAAGAATATGAGAGAATTGTAAATTTTTCTAAAAATAACTTAGTATCTGTGGAGTATAGCGCACTTTTCTCCTGTGTCAACCCCTATTTTTATGAATTTATTTCACGTTTGAGATTGTAAAATGCAAGAAATTCTCTATCTAGAAATCCCAACTCCTAAGACTAAAGCTGTATGCAGTTGGTTGCAGCACGAATTTGAGACCGGAGTTGGCAAGAAAATTATTACTCCTGACGGCTTTCGCTTACTCTTAGGAACAACAACAGCAGAAGTTGCCAATCCTGAATCGGTAGAAATTTCCGTTTTCCTGTGGTCAGTGCAGCGAACCACATACTTAAAAGTATTTCGCCTCGATGACAAACCCGCCAGCGGTGAAACGCAGTTTCTCCATCGCCTCACAGTGTCTCTGAGAAATCAGTTTCCTTATCAATATCCAGAACCACCAGTCATCGATTTATCCCAACAGTCGATTTTTGAGGCCTTGGCCCCACACTACCCCCTTACTGTTCAATACTTTCAGAAAATGCCTCAAGGGGAATACGACCTCAAGCGCGTTTATTGGTGGGAAAGGCGTTGGCGAGAAGGTGTTCGCAATCCTCAAACGCCGAAGCAGGTGGTGTTTAGGAAGGAAGAAGGAAGAGGGGAGAAGGAAGAAGGAAGAGGGAATTACGGGGAATCTGATACTTGTTTCTATGATTTGATTTATGTGGGAGGCGCTTTAGGAATCATCCATGCGGCTGTTATGGCTAGGTTGGGCTACAAGGTGCTGCTGTTGGAAAGGTTGCCTTTTGGTAGGATGAATCGAGAGTGGAATATTTCTCGCGATGAACTCCAAAAGTTAATTGATTTGGGTTTGTTTACGGCTGCGGAAGTGGAAAGTTTCATTGCCAGAGAGTATAAAGATGGCTATAGCAAGTTTTTTGATGCTAACAATCCCGCGATCGCAAAAGCTCAAGTTTTACATACACCAAGGGTACTGAATGTAGCCCTAGATGCTGAAAAACTTCTCTATTTATCGGGAGTTAAGTTTACTGAAGCTGGTGGTGAAATCTGGGACGAAACTGATTTTGTCCGGGCAGATGTGGAACCTCAAAAAGTTATAGTTCAGGCTTATCATCAGCCCAGCCAATCTGAGCGGCAAGCTTGTGGTCGCCTACTGGTGGATGCGATGGGGAGTGCTTCTCCTATTGCTTGGCAACTTAACGGAGAGCACACTTTTGATAGTGTTTGTCCGACGGTGGGAGCCGTAATTGACGGAGGTTTTGAGGCTGGAGTATGGGATTCTGATTATGGAGATGTACTCAATTCTCATGGGGATATTTCGCGAGGCCGTCAACTAATTTGGGAGTTGTTTCCCGGTGCGGGTTCGGAAATTACGATCTATTTGTTTCATTACCATCAGGTCAATGTTGACAATCCAGGCTCTTTATTGGAGCTTTATGAGGACTTTTTTGCGATTTTGCCAGAGTATCGTCGCTGCGATTTAGACAAGTTGACCTGGAAAAAGCCGACTTTTGGTTACATTCCGGGGCATTTTAGTTCGGGAAGTCACGATCGCACTGTTGCTTTTGATAGACTAATAGCGATCGGTGATGCAGCTTCTCTCCAATCTCCTCTAGTTTTCACTGGTTTTGGCTCTTTAGTTCGCAATCTCTCCCGTTTAACTGACCTTTTGGATGCTGCTTTAAAGCATGATTTACTTGAGGCCCACCATTTAAATCAAATTCGCGCCTATCAGAGTAATGTCTCTGTGACTTGGCTTTTTTCTAAAGGGATGATGGTACCGACGGGTAGTTTCTTACCGCCGGCGCGGATTAATTCGATTTTGAATACGTTTTTTGGAGTCTTGGCTAGCACCGATCTCGCAGTTGCAGAAAAGTTTATCAAAGACCGGGTTGATTGGCTAACTTTTAATGGACTTGCTGTGAAAGCAGCGCTCAAAAATCCCTCTCTTCTAATTTGGATTTTGGATTTTGTGGACTTGGAAGATATTCTACGTTGGCTGCGGAGTTATCTTAATTTTACTGTACTTGCTTTGGCTAGTTGGCTGTTTGGATGGCTCCCAAATTTGGCTCGGAAAACTCAGCCTTGGTTGGAACCCCGCTATCCTTCTTTCTGGTTGTGGTTAAAGGCTTTCAACTATGCCATTACTGACGGGATCGGAAGACCACAAAATTAAATTGGTAATGGGTAATAGGTAATTGGTGAACTTATGTAATATCATGTCCTGTTAAATACTTGTCATTGCGAGCCAAGCGAAGCGCGTCAAGCGAAGCGCAGTTGCGAGGTACGAAGCAATCTGAGGCTTCCGAAGCAAGCCCGAAGCAATCGCAGAGACTAGGCGATTGCTTCGCGGAGCTCGCAATGACAGAGCGTAAATTAAATCTCACCTTGTAAAACTTGATTAACTGTTAGATTAAGTTCGGCAAAGGTAGGAGAAATGAGGCGATCGCTATTTGTAAAAACAGCTTCCTCATACCATCCTTCAGAAAGAGTAAAAATAGTAATTTTTGTTTGTAAAAGATCGACAATCCAATATTCAAGAATATTTAAAACACAATATTCGGCACGTTTGGCGCGGTAGTCGATACTTTTAGTTGATTCGCTAACAACTTCTACGACTAAAAGCGGTGGCGGTTCATTGAGGAGAATAACAGCTTCGCGGTTTTGCAAGTTTCGCCATTGTTCTTTAGGAATAACAACTACATCGGGAATGCGAACCGTATCCCAGCGATCGCCGCGAGGAGATTGAACGCCGATCGCCGTTTGTTTAGATACCCAATCCCGTCCAATTCTAGCAATCTCGTTGCGAAATTGAGTATTAAGAAAATCAATAACTTCACCATGTTTTCCAGTTCCGAGTGCCATAGAGACTAATTCTCCCTTAACTAATTCATAGAGAATATCTGTGCCGTCATTATGGTGCAGATATTCTTCTAGAGTAAAATGTTGGGTTATAGCAGTCATAACATTTGGTGTAGTTGGGATGATTCTATTAACCACTATCTAAAACTGGGTAATTCAATTTCAGCTAGCGATCGCCGCTTTTTACCAGGGCCAGGCGAGTAGGTGATCGATGCTACCCAGTCAGCTTTCCCAACAAAAATCGGCTCCGCTATCCATTGGGGATTTTCAGATAAGGGGGTTTCGGCTGAATCTGAAAATGGTGATGCTCTAAATGCTTCCCACTCATTGGGATTTGGACTATCTTCCAGTTCCGGTTCAGCTTCAGCACTGAGCAATGGATTCTCGCTTGTTGTAGGCTCTATATGCCAGTAAGTTTCGACCTCCTGCAATTGATTACTGGAGGCTTCTAATAATGTGTTAACAATCGGATTCTCCTGGGAAAAAGGTAATATTGGCTCTTCTGAGGCTGGCCTTTCTGTAATCTGTCCAGGTTGTCCTGACCAAGGTTTAACGGGTGAAGCTTGAGGTTTCAATTGCGCTTCTGTATTCTGACCTTTGGGTGTAGTAATAACAGCTTCGGATTGGGTGCGAACATCATTATCTACACTTTCAGGTATCTGAGTTTTGACTTCTGACTTAATCAGGTGAGGCATTTCTAAATACCTCTCTAAAGCTGCTTTGAATTGTAGGGTGTGGCGTTGCTGGCGATGTAGGCGCGATCGCAGTTCCCGACAACTATTTTCTGTTTGTACTACTAGATGTTGCTGTTCGCTGTAACGCTGCTGAGTTAAAGCACATTCCCGTTCGATTACAGCAATGCGTTTTTGGCTGGTTTGCAACTGCTCTGTTAAGGTTTCTATTAAAACTTCTTGGCGCTGGATGATTTGATTGACTTGTTCTTGTTTGCCAAAAAACTTGGTCATTTGCTCCTGAGCATCGCCTAGTTCAGCAATCCTTTGCTCTAACAAGGTTTCTTTCGCCTGTAGTGCGTTTTGAGATTCAATCAGTGCTATTTCTAGCTCCGATATTCGCTGCATTAGATCGCGGTTACACTCATGTAAGGCTTGAACCAAAGTTGTCGGAGATTCCGCTTTACTTTGAGTGTCTGGTGAAAAATGAATAGTTTGTTCGCGATCGCTAACTTTCCAAGGGGATATCGGCGCAGGAGAATCAGTTGGTATCGCTCTAGCTGACAATTCTCCTGTTTCCTTTTTCAATTTCCCACCTTTAACAGACTTTGTGGGAATTGCATCTACACTAATGGCGTTGGGGAAATTGACTGTTTCCCAGTCTTCTTCTGGCTGTTCCACGATAGTTGGTCGGTTGGTGGCTAGTTTTGCTGCTTGGGTATCTTTCGACTCCTCGGAATTTTCTGCCATATCCGTCAGTGTGGAAGGAGTAGTTGAGTTCAAAACGCTAGGGTCAGATTCGATAGTCAGGAAGCGCGGGGGCTGATTTCCAGAAGGATCAGCTTCAGGCATAAGTTTAATCCCAACTTGTCTGTTTCTGGATTTTACTGAATTCTACTCAAAAAATCAACCTATCTGACTTTGACTTTCGAGTACGCAGCAGTTACATATTACTTATGTAGCGCTCTCCTCTCAGTGGTTCCAGTACAGCCGGACAGCGGCGCTACTAATTTAAGCGTCAAAATATTCAGAAATGTTGTTAATATTTGACAACAAACTTTCTAATCTATCTACTTTCAAGAAAAAGATCAAATTCTTTCCTGATTGAGATTTATCTACAAACAACTTGACATATTTTGATGGCAATATTTTACTAAAACTGTGGAGTTGTTGTTTACTTTGATCTTGAGCTTCTTCTATCTTAAATTGTACGTGACCGAGCAAGGCGATCGCGTAAACGCCAGAGTTGTTTTCCGACAGCAATTGCTTTACCGTCCCTTCTCGATAACTCGGTAGCATATAGGTAATTCCCCGCTCAACAACTGTGCTAATCGCTCCCATAATACCGTTAAAGAAAATATTTCCCACCTCAGTCAAAGTTTCCTTTCTCAAGGCATTTTGGTCAAGGGTGCGGCGATCTTCACTTGCAATTGCATTGACCAGCAAAGCAGCGCTATCTTTGGGGAAAACTAACTGAGCGCTGCCCTGAAATTCTCCACTGAACACGAGTTCCATTGCTACAATCCGCTCTGTGCCGAGGCCTTCCTCTAGTTCAGATTGTAATTCCTGGGGCGACAATATTTCTAGAGGGTAAAGCTCCCAAAAAATCGGCGTTTCTGTGATGTAATTGAGCATATCAACGGCTCTGTCTATGCCAATTTTAAACATTTTGTGCAATGCTAATTTTTGTTCTTTGTTTGGTTTCATAATATTTGTAATTTATCAGGTGCAGTAGTTAAAAAGAGGGAATGTTAACAGTTAATAGTTAACGGTTAACGGTTAACGGTTAACAGTTAACAACTATTCAAAAGTCAAAACTTATAATTACCGCGTCTAAGGTTGACGGCAAATCCCAAATACAGAAGTATAACCGTGCAGAAATGTACCACCACCGACGGGGCCAATTTCACCATTACAGAAAAAGCCTGTAAGGGGGATATTGTTAAAGTAGCGGCTAAACAGACGGGAATCAAAACTAGGTTCACCGTAAAGGCCTTCACCTCGCCCCATGCAGGAAAACATTAAAGCACCGGCTCTGGCGGCGGCTGGGTTGAAGGGTGCTTCCCGCTGATAACGAGCAAGTAGCATTTCTAGGTCTTCAGCGGAGGTCTGGGCATCGCGGAGATGGAATTGGATGCGTTGACCGGGGCGGACGCGATCGCCAATCGCAATAGCTCCTACCTTGGGATCTACCCCCAACAGATTGCGAATTAAAAAATCTCCTTGGTCTAATTTCAGCTTAAATTCATCTCTGACTACCCCTACAAATAGAGAGTGCTGGGCTAATTGCCGATCTTCTTCGCTAAGAGTAGAAATTAAATCTCGCAAAGCTTCTAGAGGCGATTGTTTGCGGCCGCTACCGATTGGCCGATCTAAACTCTCTTGTTCTTCAAGCCCCAGCAAAATATTACGCTCTCCTTCTGTGACTCTATAGGGTTGACCAATGGGCCGACAGCCTTGAGCTACAATCGTTTCCAAAACTATATTGCCGCTGAGAGCTACCCCAACAGTCCCTTCTCGGTAAAGTCGATAGTTACAAAATAGTGCTGCACTTCTCCCCATTCCGTTCCCGCTAGCAAGTCCCCCAACTTTGGCCGAACCGGGATAGGCATAATCTAATCCTTGGAGTAGGTCGTTAATTTTTGAGGAAAAGGGATCGGCTAGTAAGATGAACTGGGGCTGTTCTTGGGCGGACACGCCGATTTGCTGCACCCAAGTATCGGGGGGACTGTCCATGTCTGGAAGTTCTTCTGCTGCAATGTGAAAGGTTTGTACTTTCACCCCCGGTAAACGTGCCAGACTTAGGCTTAGGGCGGGCGAGCCTTCGACTTCCTCAGTTATGCCCCCTCTGTTCATGCCAATCACGCCCCCGCCTCCGCAACCCGCGATCGCAGCAGCCGGTAGATGTTCTTGTAGCAAGGGCATCAGGCGAGAATACTCGCTGGCAAAAGCAGACGATATAAACACCAACCCCAAATCTGCCTGCCCCTGTAATCCTTGCTGAGCTTGTTCTACAACTTCTTTGAGAGCAGCTTCTAAGGAAGGACGGGTTGATAAGGCGCTGACCCACTGCATTTCGCTTGGCGCGTACATCTTGATACTCCTATAATTTATTTGCTTACAATTTGCTCTTCTCACTAGGCTAACCTGGTTATGCCGCCGTAAGAGCGATTCGATCGCAGTAGATCCCGTGCTGGGAAATCTTATGTTAAGATAAGTTAACCTATGGATCTGTTAAGTCTGTGAGATGTCAACTTGGATTTGGGCAAAATCTTAAAAGATAAAGCTTAATACAGTTGTGACACCCCAACTTAATGTATGAATAGTTGAGTAGCACTTCTAAAGCTACTATTGATGGGCTAATTTAGTCCAATCTGTAACTGGAACCTCTAACCAACTTTCAGGCGGGAGAAGTTTCTCCTAGTGATTAATCTCCTAATGATTAAAGTGACTGAGACAACATCCATGAATAACATCCAAGAAAAAATTGACGAAGAACTCGCAAACGCTCGTGCTGTATGCGATATTAAAGGCGGTACTTCAGGTGAATGTGCAGCAGCCTGGGATGCGGTTGAAGAACTGCAAGCTGAAGCTTCCCACCAAAAGCAAAGTAAACCTAAGAATTCCTTTGAGAAATATTGCGACGATAACCCGGATGCGGCTGAGTGCAGACTCTATGAGGAGTAGAATTACCAACTGTCAGCTCTTAGCCTAGTTTGTTTCTGGAGTTTAACTTGTTCTTTGATGCTGACAACTAAATTAAGCTGAAGGCTTACGGAGCGATGTTTAGACCCTAAAGCTGGCAAGTCTTAGCAAGCAACTGGGATTTGAGAAAAGTATTCCAGTTGCTTGTTTTATTTGTTTAGTAGATTTTTTGCAAAAATATCTGATTAAATTTCTTTGAAAATGTCGAGCTTTTTACTTGCTGCTACTTCGCCTTGGTTTCAACCTCTAGTCTGGACTGATTATCGGCTAGCGGTGCTATTTACTGTTTTGATGCCGCTAATTTTACTGATTTGGGCTTTTGTGGAAAAAGCTGATGCAATGGTACGCTTATTAACTATTTACTGGCGGGTAGCCAGCTTGTTAGCAATTACAGTTTACCTGATGATTGCCGCTTTACCTATAAGTTTTGGAACATCGTTGTTGGCTCGTGCGCTGATTCCTGTGTCTCTCTGGTTTTGGGTAGATATTAATGAAGAAATTGACGATCGCCCACAGTCGCCGCTGAAACTGAGTTTTACTTCGTGGCGTTGGGCTGTTAGTATTTATAGCGCTTTAGGTGCGATCGCGCAAATTCCCTTTATAAATTGCAGTTTCAAATCTCAAAGTCAATTGATGGACGAGCCATTTTGCCGAGTTTGGCTAGATGCGCCTTGGATGTATAAAGATATTTTTCACCACAATGGAAATGTCCAATTTTTGGGCTTTTTGGGGCTGGTTGGTTTAGTGGTTTATGTAATTTACTTAAGCTACTTTGTGTTAATCAAGCTGGGGAAACAGGGGCGATCGGCTACAGGACAATGATAAAGGCTAATGGCTAATTGCTAATGGCTAATGGCTAATGGCTAATTGCTAATTGCTAATTGCTAATTGCTAATGGCTAATGGGTAATTGGTAATTGGTAATTGGTAAGTAGTTTGAAAACACGCCCTAGCCCCTAGCCCCTAGCCCCTAAAAAAAAGCTCCTGTCATTTAAACAGGAGCCTTCTAATCAATCAAAAAACCTAATCAAGATTAGGCATAGAAAGCACAGCCTCATTCTCCCGGTCAATACCTTTCTCAAAGCCAGCAACAGCCGCACGAGCGCGACCAGCGTGCCACAAGTGACCAACCAAGAAGAAGAAACCCATCACGAAGTGGAAACAAGCCAACCAAGAACGGGGAGACACATAGTTAAACGAGTTAACCTCAGTCGCCACACCACCTACAGAGTTCAAAGAACCCAAAGGAGCGTGAGTCATATACTCAGCAGCACGGCGAGCTTGCCAAGGCTGAATATCATTCTTGATCTTGTTCAAATCCAAGCCATTAGTACCGCGCAGAGGCTCCAACCAAGGGCCTTGGAAATCCCAGAAACGCATCGTTTCACCACCGAAAATAATTTCGCCAGTAGGAGAGCGCATCAAGTATTTACCCAAACCAGTCGGGCCCTGTGCAGAACCGACGTTTGCACCTAAGCGTTGGTCGCGGATTAGGAAAGTCATAGCTTGAGCTTGAGAAGCTTCCGGCCCCGTCGGCCCATAAAATTCGCTAGGGTAAACAGTATTGTTAAACCAGACAAAGCAGCAGGCAATAAAGCCCATGAGCGACAAAGCGCCCAAGCTGTAGGAAAGATAAGCTTCGCCAGACCAGATAGAAGCGCGGCGAGACCAACCGAAAGGCTTAGTCAGAATGTGCCAGACACCGCCAGCAATACAAATCAAGCCAACCCAGATATGACCGCCAACAACATCTTCTAAGTTATTGACGCTAACGAGCCAGCCTTCGCCACCGAAGGGAGAGCGAGTTAGATAGCCGAAAATAACTGAAGGGTTCAGAGTTGGGTTAGTAATCACCCGCACATCGCCACCACCAGGGGCCCAAGTGTCGTACAAGCCACCAAAAGCCATCGCTTTAGCTACCAACAGCAGAGCGCCGCATCCCAAAATAATTAGGTGATAGCCCAAGATGTTGGTCATCTGGTTCTTGTCTTTCCAGTCATAACCAAAGAAGCGAGAGTATTCTTCCAGGGTTTCTGGGCCGCGAACGGCGTGATAAATGCCGCCCAAACCAAGAACAGCAGAGGATATGAGGTGAACTACGCCTACTACAAAGAAGGGGAAGATGCTGGTGACTTCACCGCCAGCGCCTACGCCCCAACCCAAAGTAGCGATGTGAGGCATGAGAATTAAGCCCTGTTCGTACATGGGCTTTTCGGGGATGAAGTGAGCGACTTCAAACAAAGTCATTGCTCCGGCCCAGAAGACTATGAGGCCAGCGTGAGCAACGTGAGCGCCTAACAACTTACCGGAAAGGTTGATCAGGCGAGCGTTACCGGCCCACCAAGCAAACCCGGTGGAATCTTGGTCACGGCCGCTTAAATAAGGATTAGAGAGCGTTACCACTCGGTAGAACCTCCAGCGATTTTGGATTTTGGATTTTGGATTTTGGATTTCAGATTTTGGATTTCAGATTATAAACTGCTCTGAAATCCAAATCTCAAATATTAGAGAGCGTTACCGCGAGGAAGAACTTCTTCAGGGAAGATGAAGTTTTCATGCGGTTGATCTTGAGGAGCCATCCAAGCGCGGATACCCTCATTAAGCAGAATGTTCTTAGTGTAGAACGTTTCAAACTCA
>NZ_JARFTR010000161.1 GCF_029167235.1 Kamptonema sp. UHCC 0994
TTTTCCCGCCCAGAGGGCGGCGTTACGTAAGTTCTCAAAACCATTAATTATATGGAAATGCGGGGTGTTTGGATACCGAATACTGATTGTAAGGTTCTTAATTCTAAGCAACGCATTAGTGAGGCTGTAGATTTTTTAGCAAGAACGGGATTTAATGTAATATTTCCTGTGGTTTGGAGTAAGGGTTTTACGGTTTATCCTTCTGAAATTATGAGGAAGGAATTTGGGGTTGAGATTGACTCGCGCTACAAAGGTCGCGACCCTTTAGCGGAAATGATTGTTGAAGCAAAACGGGTAGGAATTAAGGTGATTCCTTGGTTTGAATATGGATTTGTAAGTTCTTATAATCTTAATGGCGGCCATTTGTTGGCGAAGAAACCGGAATGGGGGGCGGTCGATCGTAATGGCAATTTGCTTAAGAAGAATAATTTTGAGTGGATGAATGCTTTAGATGGGGAAGTGCAGGATTTTTTGCTGAGTTTAGTTTTGGAAGTGGCGAAGAATTACGATGTTGATGGGGTTCAAGGTGACGATCGCTTTGCACTTCCCTGTGAGGGTGGGTATGATGGTAAAACTGTTGAGCTTTACCGCGAGATGTGCGATCGCGATCCGCCGCAGAATGCTAAAAATGGGCAATGGTTACAGTGGCGTGCGGATATTATCACTGATTTTTTGGCTCGTTTGTATCGGGAGGTGAAAGCGATTAATCCAAATTTGCTGGTATCAATGTCGCCAAGTCCTTATGATTGGGGTTTGATTGAATATTTGCAAGATAGTAAAGCTTGGGTTGAGAGAAAGTTAGTGGATATGATTCACCCGCAGTTATATCGTCGCGATTTTAAGAGTTATAAACAACTGGTGGATAAATTAGTTTTGCAGTTCACTGCTGAGCAATTGGAGTGTTTTTCTCCGGGGATTTTGTTGGTAAGTAGGGGTACGTCTTACCGTATTAGTCCTGAGCATTTGTTGCAGGCGATCGATTACAATCGTGCTTGTGGAATTAAAGGTGAGGTCTTCTTTTTTTACCAAGGTTTGCGAGATAATAATGATGAATTGGCTGAGGTATTGCGAAATGGGCATTATGCAATGATTTGAGGATGTAGTCGATGTGAAATGTTTGTCTTTGCGAGGTACGAAGCAATCTCTAGTCCGGCAGTTATCGCGCTGTAATAGGCAGAATTCTAACTCTAGAGCGCGTTTCATCTACAGAAATTAATGCCCCCGACTCAATTTGTGACTCGAATTGATGCAACACTTCCACAATCAAACTCTCTAAATTGGCAGGCAGTACGTCTTGAATACGCACTTGAATTACACTGGGAGCATCAGCTTGGGTGGCGGCTAGCAGTGCGCCAAAATCTAAGTCGTGAGTGAAAACTGCATAGCCATTCACCCGCGCCCAGTTCATAATAACGCGATCTGTAGCACGAGGATCGCCGACTGTAGACCAATGAAGAGACTCTATTCCATATTTATCAAATACGAGAGTCCATTCAGGTGAGAGGTTCATGTCAATCAAAATTTTCACGCTATTTTGATAGGAATTTCCACTTCTTCAACTCGCCACGCTGCATAGGCAAGCGCTTCGTATATATCTGCTTCTTCCAGGTAGGGATAAGCTTGCAAAATGCCGGAAAGTGAGTGTCCCGATGCCATCAATCCGACTATCGTACCAACAGTGACTCGTAAACCGCGAATGCAGGGTTTTCCGCCCATTACTTGTGGGTTAAGGGTAATTCTAGTCAGTTGTTTCATGGTTTTCAACTACTCGGTTTTAACTATTGTATAGCTAGGGGCTAGGGGAAGAAGGGAAATTAATGCCATCAGACGCAAGCTAAGCGAAGAAGCGCGATCGCGCTTTGCATCTGTCGCCTTTGCAAGTGTGGGCGACAGATGACAAAGATTAAGCGATCGCCATTAATAACTAATTTGCAAAGTCACCGACGCTTCCACCTGCTGTTCCCCTCCGACTACAGGAGTCGCAGCATCCTTATCATTGCGTGCGGCAGCAAAACGAGGCTGAAATATTGGTGGTGGGGGACTCGCACCATTCACCTGAACGCTGACAATCTCACCCCGCTTGAGGTTCAGCGCCCCCAAAACCGCATCCGCTTGAGTTTGAGCATCCTGAGTTGCCTCGCGTAGCGCTTGCTGCTGGGCCGATGCGATCGCACTTTCCGCCGCCACAAAACTCACCCCATCAATTCGCGTCGCCCCCGCCTTCACCGCATCATCCAACAAAGTCCCCGCAGATTCAGTATTGATGCGAAAACTAACAGTATTAGTAGCAACATATCCTATCAACTTTTGCTGATTATTCTCATAGTTGTACATAGGATTGAGCGTAATCCCAGTAGTTTCCAACTTGTCTACATTACGCGATCGCAACAGCGACACCACCGCCGCCGATCGCCTCGCCGCTTCCTGCTGTACCCCCGCCGCCGTTTGTCCCTGCACCTCAACCCCCAGACGCACTTGAGTTAAAGTAGTAGGAATTGCTTCAATACCTCTACCAGTTACCGTCAGCGTTCTCAGGCGTTGTTCCTGCGCCATTGCAGGGTCTAAACCAGTAAAACTGATCAAACTCAAAGTTAAACATAAAGCTGTCAACAAACTCCGGGGTTTAATTTGGTAGGCAGATGCGTTAATTCGATTCATAAACCTTATTCTCCTCACATAGGACAGATGGCATACTCTTACTGTGCCATCGCCATTAGGACATATCCGGTCGGTTACACTTTTCGCAACTTAAAGCTTGCTCCACCTCAGTCTATCTCTGAACAGGCCGATTTTTGGAAAAAAATATTTTTTATGAAGATCGGGTATTTTTTGCCTATACTGTCTTATATTTATAAAAATCAGGATTTACCCACTCACTACCATTTTCTGTCATTAGGAATCAAGCACAGCGCAGTAGCAAGGGTAGGAAGCCAACCCAAAGCAATGCCAAATTTTGATGATTCGTGAGCAATGCTTAAGTCCTGAAATTTAACTTCTAGCTCAGAGGTGATTGAATGACTTGGTTTTTTATTACTCCTTTAGCAATTGCTCTCGCAGTGATTTTTCTCTTTAAGAATTGCGCTAACGAAGCCGCATATTTGGCAGGTTCAGTTGTCATACTCAGCTTAATTACGAGTTTATTTTTAGCACCTTGGCAAATCAAGGCATTGCTGTTAATACTCGTAATTTTAGCCAGTAGATGGCTATTGGAGTCAGTTCACCCTGTTGATGATGAAGACCAGAAAATTAACCTCATTTATCGCGGTGCTAACTACGAATTTAACCCTCCCTCAGTTGAAGTCAGCGATGGAGAGAGTACAGGCAAATATCGCGGTCAAATTTGGAGAACTCCGAAGTTTAAACATCATATTGCGGTCACAACGGGGATTAAATATCGGGGTGCTATTATTAAACCAGAACAAATCACCGACCCTACATTAGAAAAAGATGCGAATCTGGAATAATTAATTCTGGCGAGTTAGCAAGTGCGATCGCTGATTCAGATTGCTGAGTACATATCAAACCATTCAGTCATGCAGTCATTTAAACAACTCGCCAGGAAACTTAAACAAGAAACTTATGCAGTGTATTTGGCAAGTATCGATCGTAGATTGCCTTGGTATACGAGGACTATTGCTGCGATTATAGTTGCTTATGCTTTCAGTCCAATTGATTTGATTCCAGATTTTATACCAGTCATCGGCTATCTGGATGACTTGCTAATTGTACCGCTAGGAATTTGGCTGGTACTAAAGATGATTCCGCCACATATTTTATCCGAGTGTCGGGAAAAAGCCGCAGTAGAAATTGCTGATAAGAAGCCGATAAATTGGGTAGCTGCGGGTGTAATTATCGCGATTTGGTTTCTATTAGGAATTTTAGCGGCGATTTGGGTTGGAGGCTTGCTTAAGCAAAATCTCTCTGTTAAATGATAAAATAGTTAAAAGTTGCAAAAATAGTGGTAAAAAACTATGTCAGAAGTCAGCCATGCACCAACACAACAGATAGCAAAACATCCTCTAGAAAATGTGTTTAAGAAATTAAAATATCTAGTGGAAAGTATGGAATTAGAACTTGAAGTTGCCCCCCACGACTACAAGGCGCATCAAGATTTATTGCGAAGAACTATTAAAGCTGCTGAGAGCGGCCTTCAGATACCGGATGAAGCTTGGCCTGATAGTGAAAAAGATATTTCCAGGGAACCAAAAGAGCTAACTAAGGAAGACTTGGAATTTCTAGAGAGCACTACTGACTGGCCAATAGTAGTAGAAATAGGCCAAGAGATTGACGATGAAGCTTTAGATAATTGGTTGAAACAACGTGGCTACAAAATCTAATTACTTGGTCAAGATTAACCCCCTGGTAAACACGCAAGACTTACCAAATTTACCAGAACAGCTACAGGAAGAATTTTCAGGTTATCAGCTTGTTTTGGCTAAGAATCCTTATCAGCCGCGCGGCGTACCAAGTCACGATCTAGACGGTAGACTGAATGGCTACCGCACTTTAGATATAAATTGGGATGGAATTGCCTATCGGCTGGTTTATCGAATATATGAGTCCCCAACTCCTAAACGGGTATTTATTGTTAGTTTTGAGGAACACGATCCTGCTTACGATAAAGCCAAAGAGCGTACTGGTAGAGTTAGGTAAAAAGGGGGAAACGGCGCAAGCAGTTAGCAATTAACTACTATCTATCACCGCATAGAGTATACAATTCACGTAGAAAATGTTAGTCTAGTCTATAGACATTATCTACATCTCTTGCAACAACGCCTTGGGGCCCGCACTCACAGCCATGACACAAACTACTGATTTTCTCAGCCAACTCAACCCCTCACAGCGTCAATCCGTCGAGCATTTTTGCGGCCCATTATTAGTAGTAGCAGGCGCAGGTTCCGGCAAAACGCGGGCGCTAACTTATCGAGTTGCTAATTTAATTCGCACCCATCGAGTCGATCCTGATAATATTCTCGCCGTAACTTTTACGAACAAAGCGGCGCGGGAAATGAAAGAGAGAATAGAGAAATTGTTTGCAACTGGGCAAGCTGAGGCGAAATATGGTAAACCATTAGAAGCATTAGCACCTGATGAACAGGCAAGACTGCGATCGGGGGTTTATAGAAATTATATCAAACCTCTGTGGGTAGGTACATTTCACAGTCTTTGCGCTCGGATTCTCCGCTACGACATCGAGAAATTTCAAGACGAAAAAGGTCGTCGCTGGCGGAAAAATTTCTCGATTATCGATGAATCAGATGCTCAAAGTCTGGTGAAAGATATCGTCACCCGACAGCTAAATCTGGACGACAAAAAATTTGAACCCCGTAATGTTCGCTACGCAATTAGCAATGCTAAAAACCAAGGATTATCCCCCAGAGAAGTTGAATTAGAACAGCCTAATTACCGAGGAAAAGTAATCGCTGATGCCTACAATCTTTATCAAGATGCCCTCGCTGCCAACAACGGGCTAGATTTTGACGATTTAATCAGAGTGCCAGTACAATTGTTCAATCAAAACGAGTCAGTATTGGGTTATTGGCATCAAAAATTCAACCACATTTTAGTAGATGAATACCAAGATACTAACCGCGTCCAGTATGACTTAATTCGCCTGTTAGCCACGAATAACGAAGATCCTAAAACCTTTGCAAACTGGGAAAGACGCTCGATTTTTGTAGTTGGTGATGTCGATCAAGCGATTTATTCTTTCCGCATGGCAGACTTTAAAATTTTGCTCGATTTTCAGAAAGACTTCGGCGACGGATTGGCGGACGACGACACCCGAACAATGGTAAAATTAGAGGAAAATTATCGCTCCAGAGACAACATTTTACACGCCGCTAACGCCCTAATTGAAAATAACACGGAACGCATTGATAAAGTATTACGTCCCACTCGCGGCGAGGGAGAACCGATTTGGATAGAGCGTGCGGATGATGAAATTCAAGAGGCAGAATTTGTCACCAATGAAATTACTGGAATGGCTCGCAAAAACCCCGAATTAAAATGGGGAGATTTTGCTATATTATACCGTACAAACGCCCAATCTCGCAACTTTGAAGAGTGCCTAGTGCGGTGGAGCGTACCTTACAATTTAGTTGGCGGTTTAAAGTTTTATGACCGAAAAGAAGTTAAAGATGTGTTAGGATATTTGCGGTTAATTGTTAATCCTGCCGATACTGTTAGCCTGTTGCGAATTATTAATACACCGAGGCGCGGTATTGGTAAAGCTACCACAGATAGATTAGTACAAGCTGCTCAACAATTGAATATTCCCCTGTGGGATATTCTAGTTGATGAAGAATCTGTTAATACTTTAGCAGGGAGGACAGCTAAGCCGATAATTGAATTTGTGCGGACGATCAGAAAGTGGCAAGAACAAGTGGAAAACACATCTGCTTCTGAGGTTGTTCAAGGTATTTTAGAAGAATCAGGATATATTAATGATTTGAAAAACCAAGGCACTGATGAAGCAGAAGATCGCATAGAAAACATTAAAGAACTGTACAATGCAGTACAGCAATTTGAAGAAGAAAATGCCGAAGAAGCTAAACTGGAAAATTTCCTAGCAAGTGCGGCTTTGAGTTCGGATATGGATAGTATGAAAGAGGAAGAATCGCGGGTTTCTTTGATGACGCTACACGCGGCGAAAGGGTTAGAATTTCCAGTAGTATTTTTAGTAGGAATGGAACAGGGATTGTTACCACATTTTCGCAGTTTAGACGATCCTATTGCTTTGGAAGAGGAACGCCGACTTTGTTATGTTGGCATTACTCGCGCTCAGGAAAGGCTGTTTATTACTTATACTGTAGAGCGTCGTACTTGGGGAAATAAGCAGTTAGCTATTCCTTCGATATTTTTAGGGGAATTACCGAGGGAGTTTTTGAGTGGAAATGCGGTTAAGAAAAAGACAGGTAAAACGCCTGTTGCACAATCGCCAGTTAATAGTTTGAAAGGAAAAACTGGTAGTACAAAATTAACGGATTGGAAGGTGGGAGATAAAGTTGTTCATTCCTCTTTTGGAGTTGGACAGGTAACGTATATTTTAGGAAGTGGTGATAAATTTACTTTGGCAATTAAGTTTTCTGGTTCGGGTCAAAAAATTCTTGACCCAAAAACTACACTGCTGCAAAGAGTGAATTAATGATACAGCGGATTCCAGGTTTATGAAGTACACCCCAGAAACCGGGTTTATTCGCTTATTTATCGCCAGAAATCAGTTTTATTCAAGAAACCCGGTTTCTCTGTACCTCACTTAATAAGCTAAGAAATCAGCAGCAACGAGCAGTCTTTCTGGAGACAAGTCATCTATGTATTCTTTTACCTGCTGGCGAAGTTTCTGAGTGTTCATAGTTCATAATCATGGAAATTACTAAAGATGATTCATAAATTATAGCAGATTTATCAAAAATTAAACTCGCGATCGCTCTTTCTCTGTGCCTCAATCTTTCAATCTTTCAATCGCCAATAACGCCGTCCCATAGGCTGCTGCTGTGCTAATTGGTGTAATTATAGGTATTTTTAAAAGCCGCGAACGAATAGCAGTCCAAGTAGGATTTTTTGCACCACCGCCAGCAGTATAAACCCGTGTTAAAGGAGTTACACCGAACTCCTGCAATAATTGATATCCTCGCGCTTCAATCCGCGCTATACTTTCTAGCAAACCGTGTAAAAATTCTACTGAGTCATCGGGGCGAGGTTCTAGTTTTGGTGGTAAATTCGGGTCATTAATTGGAAAGCGATCGCCTGGTTTTAACAAAGGATAATAATCAAGTAAACTCTCTTGACTAGGATCGATTTTTTTGCTAAAATTATCCAATTCAGGATCAGTAAAAAAGTGGCGCAATACAGCACCGCCTGTATTAGAAGCACCTCCAACTAACCATAAATCACCTAATTTGTGACTGTAAATTCCATATTTAGCATTATCAACGCGGGTGTGGCTTAATAGTTTTAGCACTAGAGTAGAACCCAAGGAGGTACTAGCTTCGCCGGGAGATTTCGCGCCACTAGCTAAAAATGCTGCAATGCTATCTGTTGTACCCGCACGAACTATACAATTAGGGGGGAAAGAAAAGCGATCGCGAATTTCTGTTGTTATTTCCCCTACGATCGTACCTGGCGCGAGAACTTCTGGTAACTGAATGGTGATATCGGGAATAGTGGCGATCGCATCTTTCAACCATTCCGGGTAACATAGATTAGCTACGTCATAACCCAATTTCAAAGCATTATGATAGTCGCTGACACCTAGTTTACCGTGTAGTAAAAAACCCAGCCAGTCAGCTTGATGCAGGAAATAAAGCCTCTGAGAGACAGATAACTTAGATAACTTATTTGTTAAATCCGTTGCTAACCAGAGAAGTTTTGCCAGACTAGAAGTAGCACTTAATACTGTGTGGTTAGGAGGCGCGTAGGCGTAGCCAGCCGCAAGCATCGCACTTAGCTTATCCATCATCGCCACCCCTCGCGCATCATTGTAGAGCATCGGCGCAGCCACAGGCGTACCGTTAGCGTCGCATAGCATTACAGTTGAAGATGTACCATCAATCGCGATCGCTTTCACTTCACGGCGGATTTCTAGGGGAATTTGCGCGATGAGAGAAAACAGCGCACTCTGCCAAATCGAAGATAATTCAAATTGTCGAGTTTGTTGTCGGTTTGAGGTAGGCGCGTAGGCGTAGCCAGTCGCAGGCATCGCGTTTTGGGAACCCTCAAAAGGATAACAAACCTCTGCATGGATTTTACCACTAGCATCAATTGCTATAGCCCGCGCCCCTGAAGTGCCGAAATCTAGCCCAAGGTAAAAGTTCATTACGAATCTGCTCTCTATGTCCCGATTACGCCTAACTGTTACAGTTCCTTACGATTTGAACAGACAAGGAACCTCTGAGTGATACTATGCCGTAAAAATCTTCAGAAATATCTATGGCAGAACAACTCACTGGACAACCCCCCATTTTCGGCGGCAGCACCGGCGGCTTGCTGACCAAGGCGCTAGTCGAAGAAAAGTACGCTATTACTTGGACTAGCACCAAGGAACAAGTGTTTGAGATGCCTACTGGTGGCGCGGCCATTATGCGTCAAGGCGACAATCTGCTGTTTTTACCCCGTAAAGAGCAGTGCATAGCTTTAGGCGGTCAACAACTGCGGGCCAAGTTCAAAATCACGAATTACAAGATTTACCGTGTTTTCCCCGACGGTTCAAACGAGTACCTGCATCCCAAGGATGGCGTTTTCCCTGAGAAGGTGAACGAAGGCCGCCCCAAAGTAGGTAAAGTTGACCGTAATATCGGCAGTAATCCCGACCCGATTACTGTGAAATTTACCGGTAAGAAGACCTATGATGTCTAAAATGGACATCATCGGCAATTTCTTTGGGATTTTCCCCAGTTGTTAAGGCATTGCTCAAATTCAGCCCCAGCGGGTTCATCCTGCTGGGGTTGAATTAAATAAATCTCAAAAAAAGCTTGACATTAAAGAAAAGGCTGTGCTAAGTTTATAAATCGTGCGGACGCATAGCTCAGTTGGTTAGAGCACTACGTTGACATCGTAGGGGTCACAGGTTCGAGTCCTGTTGTGTCCATTGATTTAAGGGTTCATCTGCCGGATGTCACGTGGCAATTTTATTTGTCGAGTGTCAAATTATTTGTCCGCGTTGACAGATTGTTGTCCGTATTGACAAATTAATGTCATTATCTTCTGAGGACACAACAGGACTCGCTTTCAACCCACCTTCGCAATTTTAATCAGACGTAACTTATCAGTAAGCCATCTTTTTATTTTTCAACCCACCCCTAATCGGAATGGCCATTGAAACTCTCAAAGAAATGCAAGATTTGGTTGGTATTCAAGGGACTTTCAACCCACCCCTAATCGGGATGGCCATTGAAACTTCTAGCTGTAGAAAGCCAAGAAGATTATTCAAAGGTAACCTTTCAACCCACCCCTAATCGGGATGGCCATTGAAACTATTGTGACTAGAGCAAAAGGACAATCAAAAGCCTTTCAACCCACCCCTAATCGGGATGGCCATTGAAACTCTGTGAGCTTAACCCCTTACCTACACTAGCTTTCCAGAAACAATTTCGTAAGGCGCGAAAATTTCACTCTGAAAACTGTCGTAACTAAAGGGTTGACCATCCCAGAAAAAGCCCAAACTTACTCTGGCTATAAATTTCAGGAGATTCGTGAGGGTACTAGGGATTTGGCTCCCGCTTAGGTTCACGAAAAAAATTAAGGTGGGTTCCTCCTTGGTCGGAGGTGATTGAGTAGCCACCACTGCGGTAAACCCGCACCCTTATTACTGGGGGCGCACCTAATTCCTATCCACAAGGGATAGCAGCTTCGGGGTGGGCAGCTACCAGGGTCAGAAAGCACAACGGTCTTCCAACCGTCAAACTAACCCTCATTTATCACCGATCAGAGGCTCTTGCAAGCATGATCGGCGGCGCTATTAATTATTCTACTTTCAAGGTTCGGGTATTTGTCAATCAAATTTTGGCACGCGACTGATAAGATGCGATCGCCATTTCTCTTGCCTTTTCCTGGGGGCTACCTCGAACTGGTTGCTGTCCCTCTTCGATCGCAATCCCAATTTTTGCAGCTTGACTCTTGATACATTCTATCAATCTGCCGTAGCTCCACTGATGAATGCTAACGCGGTACTGTTTAGCGTAGTTTCGCTGTCCTTCTAGGTATTCTGGGCATTTTTGTTCGGCTAAGGCTTGAATTTCGCTTTGGACTATTTCTCGCATATCGCCGAGTTTGGGCAAGACAATACTGCTGGCTTGATAGGTTTGGGCGATCGCGACAATCTCTTTGGCTAGCAATCTATCTACATATTCCCCTAACTCCGATTCTCCAAAATGGTTATAGGCAGCCTGTTTTTGGGCGCTGCGTCGCTGTTGGGAATTTCGCTGTTTTTCCTGTCGCTGGCGGTTGAGTAAGTGGTAATTTTTACCGAGTAGCTGTTTAACACTGCGGTAAGTTAGGGCTTGAGAGGCGATCGCATCCACTACGGCAACGGTAGCAGGTTTTTCTAAGCCTAAGCTAACACCAACGAGGATATGAGGTTGCCCTTGATATAAAGGTTTACTGGGGCGCGGGAAGGGGTTATTAATCCGAGTTAATGTAGAGCTTTTACGTTGGATAAAGGCTTGCTGATTTTCGTTAAGGTTGCCTTTTTCTTTGGCTTTAGTGAGGACTTTGGCAATTTCGGCGGCTTTTTCTTCCTTAACTTGTTCTGTGCCTTCGGCTGTCCAGAGGCGAGTATCAACGGTGCAGTAAAGCGTTAAGCGGTGGAGGTTCCAGGGTTCGCCTTTTCCTTCTCCTTCTTGCCAAGCGATGCGGCCGGTGCGGAGGGTGAAGAGGCTGCTAGAATGTTGGTTTTTACTGGCTCGTTTGATTTGTTGGTCTTCTAGGAAACGCTCGAACCACAGGATTTGACGTTGATCGCAGTAGATTTGAAAACTATGTTCGCTTAAGCCGTTGAATTTGACGCAAAGGCGGTTGGAGGTGTTTTTAAACCAGGTTAGGTCTTCGTTGGTTTCGTAGGTGACGGGGAAGGGTACGGCGCTGGATTGTTTCAAAAGGCGGTCTTGCCAGGATTTGGCTTGGGCCTCGGTTTCGGGGACGGTGGTAGATGCGATCGCTAATGTTTCTAGCCATTGGGCGTTTGTTAAGTCTCGACCTTTGGGCATTCTGGCGGTTAGCTGTTCGGTGAGGCGCTGAATTTGGATTTCGACTCGGCGGCGACGTTTGGCAAATTTTTCGGGGTCTTCTTCTTTGTCGGTGAGTTTGCAGCCGTTTTTGAGCAAGTAGGCGATCGCGCTTCGGGTCAAAGTGTCTTCACTTTGGCGGTAGGCTGCAAATAAGCTGTGAGATTGAGTGCGATCGCTTTCTGAAGCTTTGGGTTTTTTGGCTTTTTTACCTGTGTTTTTGGGTTTTGGGGAGTCTGGCTGGGCGGTTAATTGAGTCAAGATTTCTGTGGCTTGATGGCGGAGAGTTTCTAGGGTGACACCGCTAGTTTCTACGAGTTCAGCATCACTTTTGAGCATTTCTAGCCAGCGGGTTTTGCCTTCTAGTTGGTATTGCAACCGCTTCATTAAGGCGAACCAAGATTTGTAGATGTAGTTGACCAGCGCGATCGCACTCATGTAAAAACGGCTGGGTTGACCTGCATAGCGGGGGTCAGTTTTGAGGGATTCGTAAAGCTGTTTGATTAGTCCTGGGGGGAGTTTGCCGTTTTGTCGCCAGGTTAGGAAGTCGGGATGTTGACCGACTCGTTCTAGGAGTTCGTTGATTAGGGGGGTGTTTTTTTGTGCCATTAACTCCCAGAGTTGACGGCGGGTGGACTCGTTGGCGATTAGGCGACACTGGATCGTAATTTGGCTCATCGCTGCTTTTAACGCTAATGTTTCAATACTAACATAAATGTATAAATTAGCGCTCCTGTAGAATGAAGTTCATGGAAGAGCGCTTTTTTACGAGTAAGCAGGCGGCCGAGATCGCAGGCTGTACGTTACGTCAGTTGCAATATTGGCGTGAGAGTGGGGTTGTTGTCCCTGTGATTACGGAAACGGGGACGGGGAGGAGTATTTATTACTCTGTGGGAAATTTGGTGGAATTGGCGGCGATGGTTTATTGGCTGTCGGTGGGTTTTACCTTTGAGGTGGCGCGGGAAGTGTTGAAGACGCTTAAGGAGGAGTATCCGGGGTTTTTGAGCGATGGGGAGCAAAAACGGTTAATTTTTGTCAAAGAGTCGCAGGCAGGAGCGGCCAAGTTGGTAGAGTTCGATGTGGAGAAGGTAGTAGCAGCTTGGGCACAGGGGAAGTTTGTAGTGCCTGTTTGGTTAGATGTGATTTATGGGCGGTTGCGTGAGAAGGTGAAGGGGTAGGAAATGGCTGACTTTACCACTAATTAAAAAATTCAAGGCAACTTTCAACTGCTTCTACAGCTTCCTTACAATGCTTCGTAGAAAGTTTACCTTGCTTTTGTCGCCATACAGTATACCCTGAATTACCTTTAACAGTAACTAATTCTCCCGTCTGAGTTATATTCCATTCTCCTTGAGTCACCAAACGAACAATTAACTCAGGGCCATCTTCTATTTTGTTTATATAGAATAACTTCCGAGCCGCATCTTGAGTTATGAGATGATCGCCCTTTGTATCTATGGCAACAATATATTTTTCAGTCCATACAAGAAAGTCAGGATAAAAAGTATTTGTATCCCCATAATCAAGCAAAGGTATTCCAAATCCACTTTGAGCCGGATTTCGACACCAAACTCGTTTCGTTTTATCTATTGCCTTAGCAAATTCGAGCTCGAAACCGTTTAGATCGCTGTAACCTTCATGTATAGAATTGTGGAAACGAACAAGGGTATTTTCGTCAACAGCAATTTTTTCCACTCTGTAAGGGTGATCTAAAGCATTCTGTACGATCTCAGAATTTTGAATATAAGCATTGATGATGTTTTTAGCTGCATCCCGAATACTGTCAGCAGCAGGGCTATAATATTCTACCAGTGCGTCAAATTTAGGATGCTCAATATCACACAGGTTGATGGGATTACGCTGACGCTCACCATGATTGGAGAAAAGGCGCTGGATTTCGCGGCGCAATATCCATCGAGCCGTAACACGATTACTATGCTCTAAGTCAATCCATTCTTCCTGTACTTTCTTGCCAGAACCTATTGTTTGCAGGATTTGAATGCGACTTCCTTTTCCTACAGTGTTTATCTTGTCTTGAGTGTAATTGTGTATCCGTTCAACAATTTTTCTAATTGGTTCTTGAGCCGCTTGGGAATAAACCGAAACTGTGGGAACTTCTTTATTTTTACGCGGTTCCTTATAAGGCTTATCACCGCCCTTAACGCCTTTACGGACAGTTATTGATATTTCTGGGCAATCAGTGGCGAGTTTTTTACCAACATCCATCAGTATTTCTTCAAAAACCCTTTTTTCATCAGTTCGTATATAAAAATGAGCAGTGTTGAGATTAGAAGGTGGATAATGCTGTGCTCCCGGCTGTCGCAATACTCGACCAATAACTTGAGTCACTTGATCGGGAGATCCCATATCTTTATCTATGTAAGCGAAGCAGCATTCTGGATCGTCCCAACCCTCTTGAAGACTGAGATTAAAAATGATGTGCCGAAAACCTCCAACTATGAATTGGTCATAATCAGCATCACCGCCAGAAAATAAATTAAAACTTGGTGGTGGGGGAAATTTTGAATCGAATTTCAAATCACAGTAAACAGCAATTTGGGCTGGATCAATACCTGCCTTCTCAACTAAATACAACCAGATTAGGATTGGGCGAGCCATGCGATATGAAAACGGCCTAACCATATCGTCTCGGATGGAAACACCGTCTACAGCATTAGTATTGCTAACATAAATTGCTTTCGGAATGAAGCCAACACCTAAAGCAGAAGCATCTGATGTTGCTTCTGCCATTTCACGGAGCATTTCTTCAACAGCGATTTCCATCGGTGTGATATAGCCACCGAGCATAATGCTTTTCTTGATGAGGCCCGAAGCAACTACTTCAGAACTCCGAACTGCTGTTACAAAATCAGAATCCTTCCAGTGCTTATCTTGCTTTAACCGTTCAATGGTTGGAGCGAGTGCGTCAGGGATTCGCATGGTAGCACTGGCGACAATAAGTGCATCGGGGGCAAGTTCTAGTAAGAGTTCAGTTTGCTGATTTGAGAGGTTATGACCTTCATCATAGACGACAATAAACGGGCGGCTGAGTCCCTTGCTATCCTTACGGGATTTTAATAAGTCCCATAATGACTGATTGGAAACATCAAGTTCAACTCGGAAAATTTTGCGATCTCCTTGAGCCTTATCTTTCTGGTTGAACTTACCGACAGTGGCAACAAGGAGCAGTCCCCTATTTGAGTTCTCAACGTCGTCGGGACAACAATCTAAGAGCGGCTTGATATCATAATCCCCTAGCAAACCTGCATATTTTCCAGTTGATAGGTTTGCGTAGGTTTGCCAGACAACAACTCGTCCTTTAGAAAGCCAGAGAACAATTGGCTCAAGTGAAAGGCGATTTCTAATTTGCACAACTGCATCAGCGAGTATGAGTGTTTTCCCGCTACCTGTAATCGCCGACAAATTTTGGTAGAAAGGCACCAATTTTGTTCGCGTAACTGTCAGTGGATCTTGGTAGTATTGCCAAAAACGCTCTGCTATTTGTGCTGAAGCTATCGCTTGGAAAGTAAAAAGATCCATTAATAATCCTCCTCGCTGTCGTCCTCATTAAACCGATCGCTATTTTCATTTAGCCCCAAGTGGGCAAGAATTTTATCCGGGATCTTCCAGAACTGTACGTTTGGTGATTGATAGACCTCATACCTAGCATATACGTGGTAGGGGGGAGTCAGCCCAGCTTTTTTGGCATCACTGAGGACAATCCGGTAACTCTCAGTATCTAATTGTCCGACAGGCCCGCCATTATTCCAGATAATAAAGTATCCTTCTCCTCGATCATCCTTTCCAACCAAGTAGGTGTACTTCGGATCGTCGATTCGGATTAGATTAGGGCTGTTGCGCCGCTCTGTCTCCCAATGGGACGTGATTACCACATCAATAAGTTCATCCCGCTTCATTGAAAGAACTACTTTAGCGTCAATTTGGCTGGTCAAGCGCCTAAACTCAAAACCACCGCCTAATGGTTCTACCACATTGACTACTCTGCCGTCTTTGTCAGGACGCTCACCTGTAATGGCATTTTTAAGACGTTGCCAAGTAAGTGTACGGGCGTATTTGTCCCCGTTATCTGGACTTCCTTGCTCAATCAGAATGAAGCGGCGTTGAGAGCCAGCCTCTTTGTTCAACTCAAGCACAGCTTGTCCAGTGGTTCCCGAACCAGCGTAAGGATCAAGGACTAATCCATGATTAGGACACCAAAGCTGAATAATTTTTTTGAATAACTTAAGTGGCTTCACCGTATCAAAACCATGTCCTTTGCCTACAATAGAATCTAGCTCGTTTATCCCAGATTGGCTGTGACCCGATTCTTCATGTTCCCAAGATTGAACTTCTAGTCTAAGGGGTTCTTCATAATCTTCGTCAGCCCAATATGTCATTGGTACACGACCCTTTTTAACATCTTTTAGGTATCGCTTGATCCGCAATCCTCCTTCTCCGTCTGAGCGGAATATAATTTGAGGCCATACTTGATTATCACGAATGGCAATAGCACGTTCCCTTGCTTCTTTCAGCACAGAAGGTGGAGTAGTTAGTTGACCATTAAAAAGGGTAGTTCCTTTCAAAACTATGGAGGGAAGCGTTGCCTTTGGATCTTTTAAAAAAACATACTCACTACCCCATTCTTCCAAGCATTTCTTAATCTCAGACTTCTTTTTACTCCATCTACGGCTTCCTGAAGGATATTGTATTTGTCCAGTAAAAGGGGACTGAATGCCGTAATCTTCTGGTTTAGGATGAGCTTTGGCGCTTAGGTCGCCATCTGTCCAGTCACCATTGGGATCATTGTCAGAGTTACTATATCGTGCATCCATCGCTTCTGTGCGTTCTAGCAAACCTGTTTTTGCTTTGTCTTTAGACTTTGCGTAAACTAATACATATTCTGTTGCAGTAGATACATGACTAGAATCATTTTTTGCTGAATATGTTTTCTGCCAATTAATTATGGCAATACGATTGCTCTCGCCAAATTCTTCATCCATCATCATCCCCAAGTGAAAAAGTTCGTTCTCATCAATGCAAATTGCCATGACTCCGCCAGGTTTGAGCATCGCCTTCATCATTTGAAGGCGTGGCATCATCGCTTTGATCCATTTGGTATGCCGTGAACCATCTTCCTTTGTAACAATTGTTCCTAAGTCGGGATCGTTTGGATCTCTATCCCAGCGATCGTTGTAGCGAAAATTTTGTCCAGTGTTATAAGGCGGATCGCTCAAAATCAGATCGACTTGGCCTTGGTACTTGTAAAGCGTGACCATTGCTTGCAAGTTTTCGCCTTCGATAAGTAGATTCTTTGATTGTTCTTCAGGCGCACCTACATGAAGCTTTTGTTCCCGCCTCATAACTCTCGGACGAACTTTTTTGGCAATCTCCATTGCCGAACGTTTGCCGTGAAAAGTCAACGCTACGCCGTTCCCTATTAAAGTCTTCACTAACTTGATTAGGTCATTGCGATCTAGCTGCTCTAAACTGTCATAAACTTCGGATGTACTGGGTACTGAATACTGAGATAAAGAAGGCATACTTTGCTGTGCTTGTATTACAAGTTTATTGTACTATAAACTGAAGCTAAATATCTTAAATTTTAATATTAGTTAATTTACATTTATAGTCATAGATATAATGCTTTGCTAAAGCTACTAAGTAAGCTTCTGATACTTTGCCATCTCAGCAAACTCCATAAAACAACGCTGACACCACCCATCCACCCACAAAGCCGGAATCTTAAACCTCGCCCCACAATTAGGACACTCCGACAACAACCTCAACCCATGCCGATCGCACCCCGTTGCCGTCTTAAACTGCCACTCAATCTTATGACAAGGCGACTGTGCATAACACGCCCCACACAACCGAATCGGTTCCAACTTCATCCCCACCCCAGCAGGCGGTAACATTTCCTGCAACCTCTCTGCTTCCACTCCTACCACTACCGCCAACGCCTCTAACTGCTGACGAAAAGGAGGCGGATTAAACCGAAACTTTTCCCAACGGGCGATCGCACCTCCCAATCCCACCATCTTACCCAACCCAGTCGGCGTTAACTCATTCGCCCGTCGAAACCGCCCCAAAAAATGACTCAAACTCTCACCCTCCAACGGTTCCACCCGAAACAGCCAAGACTGGATCTCGATCGCTTCCATCACTTGTACTCCCCAGCAACTTCCTTGAGAGTTTCCAAATCAATCCTTGATAACCCCTTCTTCAAAGCCCGAATCGCCGACTCCCTCAGAATCATATCCAATAGCCCCACATAACCCCCAGTTGCCTCCCCCAAAGCCTTCAGCATCGGCTTACTAGAAAGATTAGAAGCCACAGGTAACTGCAAAACCCTCTTTTCCCAAACCTCCACCGTCCGCTTAAACTCTTCCCCCGACAACTTACCAAACCGATGACTTGACCGAAAACGGTTATAAACCTGCTCATCCCGCTTAATCACCGCATCTAAGCGATCGGTTCCCACCAAAATCACCGGAATTTCCAATTTATCAAAAATATCCCGCACCTCAGCAAAGGTCTTTGGCTTAAACCGATCCGCTTCATCAATAATCAGCATCTCCACACCGCACCCCTTGAGCACCCGCATCGTGCGATCGCGAATCTCCGCGATCGTTCCCTTAACCACCTGATACTTCAAATGCTCAAGAATCACCCCAAACAACTCCTTCGCGCCACACTCTTGCGGAATTGCGATGTAAACCACAGGAACCTTTGGCGGCTGTCCTGGCTGCTGCTTAGGTATGTGTCGCAGCCTGTAAGCATCACACCCCATCGTTTTTCCCGTCCTCGACTCACCCACAACTCGCCCCGACTGCCGAGACTGTCGCTTTCCTTCCAACCAGTCATGGAGAATTTTCACCTGTTCCAACGGCACAAAAGTCTTACGATTCAACCTTTGAATTTCCGTTTGAATTGTCTCTTGATTAAGCGGGATATCGCCTAATTCCTTAGCAACTGCTTGGGCCTCTTGATGCGTCATTTTCTACCACCCGTAATCTTCGCGCATTTGTTCGTAATCAAATACTTCCGGCATTTCTGGTTCAGATTCACTGTGGTTCGATACCACTTCCTCTGCTTCCGGTTCCACAAATACAGGCTGTTTTGCCTTTCGGAGTTCCACCTGTTCTACCTTTTGCCGTTCCTTTCTCGTTTTCTTCTGAGTCAAGAAAGTTTCGCGATCGCGAACCTCTGCCAAAATCGAACGATTACTAACCGCCTTCCCAGCTTCCCGAACCTTGCGGCTACTAGCTTTCGCCTCATCTAAAGATAGTTGCTCTGTCTCCAAATCTTGAGCATAGGCACGAGCTAAAAATACTTCGCGATCGCCCTCAGTTCGATAGACCAAGACCGTTGTAATATCTCTAGGGTCATATCGCAGCGCAACGGTTTCTCCAGCGTATCCTGCCAAATTTTCGCCTCGATAAGTCAAGTTTTCAAACTGTAAATAGCCACCTCGATAAATCGAGCGCCGCGTCTGCTTCATCAAGCAAATATCTAAATCTCTCTCAGAAATTAGATTGGGAACAGCAATCAACCCTGCTTCCCACCGTTGAAACCGCGACTGGTCGCCCATTCGCGCATCAACACTCTGGTTGTATTTATCAACAATAAAGCGCACCAGCAGTTGTTCTAGCTCTCGCAGCGTCAAGGCAGCTTCTTTTTCTGCATCTTCGGGTCGCACTTGTACATTTGATCCTGTATATCCCGGCAACGTCGAGAATAACTCAGTGTTAAAAGTGCCAAAAGGACGCTCGACAATACCACCTTCAGAGGGGCGATCGCGTAAATGACAAACAAACCCTAACTGCACCCCAATCTGTTGCAGATGGTTAGAACGGAAATCCTTACCACCATCTGTATAAAAGTGTTCAGGTTTGCCATAAGTCCCCCATTCGCAATGGAGTTGATAATCTGAGCCATACTGCTTCGGTAAAATTGCATGGCGCAATGCCAGCGCTACCACCTGAGAACTTGGCGCATCAAAGCCCAAATTAATCCCTACAATGCAGCGGGAATAGGTATCAATCACCGTTGTTAACCAGGGACGACCTAAAAGCTGACCATCTCGATCTACCAACAACAAATCTGCACGGGTATGGTCACATTGCCAAACATGGTTGCTATACTCCACCGATAAATCTTTGCCATCACGAGTTTTAACTGATAGCCGCGATCCTCGCCATCCTCTACTCCTGACACTTTGCTTTTGCTCTTGCTGCTGGATAATTGGTTGCAGAACGCGATAAACCGTTCTGTAACTGGGGTAATCTTCCTGACCTAATTCTTGCGCCCTTGCCTGGACGCGAATCGCTACTTGGGCAGGGGTAATGCGTTTGCTACCTTTATTGCCCTCCTTGTAAGTTTTAAGGATGAAATCTTGCCAGTCAGCAGCAATGCGATGCTTTCCTTTGTCGGCGCGTTGATCCTGGTTAAGAGCTGCTAACCCTTCTTGCTCCCACTTAGCAACCAACCGTCGCACCGTTCGCACTGATACGCCCAGCTTTTCGGCTGCTTCTCTTTGCCTTTGCCCATAGGTATTGCGATCGCACGGTTCCATAAGATTCTGAATTATCTCTTGCTTAAGCTTTGCCTCATCTGAGAGTTCAGTCACTATCTCCTGAACTTCAGCAGAGCTAGCAGTTTCATCAGATGAATCGATCAGCATTTATACCTCCAAACAATTGTTGCATAGCGTTTTAAACATCAATGTTTGAATTGAAACATTTACGTATTATAAAGGAAAAGGACAAAAATGTGTCAATCGTTAAAAAACTGGTCAAAACAGCCGTTTTCAAGAAATGACAAAGAATTAGTCAATTTTTCTAGAGCGGACAATTAATTTGTCAAAGCTCTTTGTCGTCAAAGAAAGGTGTTAAAATAGCTCAAAGCCTTATTATATAAAGAGCGTGAAGGGGTAAAAGAAGTGGACAGTAATTTGGCAAGTGGACAAATAATTTGACACTCGACAATTTTATTCCTTAAATAAGCTCTAGCAATCAAATGGTAGAAAAAAGTGGTAGAACGACTGTTCCGACTGTTCATGTTGAAGCGGATAACGGAACCTTAAGATTGCGCTGGTCTTATCAGCGCAATCGGCGATCGTTAGGTTTGGGTCTACCAGTTCAGGGGGCGACAACGAGGCTAAAGCGGTTGCTGGATCAGCTTTATAGCTCTCAATCCCCTCTGATAAAATGATTTCTTATTGCGAACTAAACTCACCATAGACTCTACCCACTCCAATACTCCGCAATACTTCGGACAGTTTTTAAGCAGCTAAAGTACCATAAGACAGGAGTTCAGGAAAGTTCGGGTGATTTAAAATCAAATTCGGGTCTAAATCTAACTTATCAATAAAGGTAGAAAGCAGATGCCGA
>NZ_JARFTR010000171.1 GCF_029167235.1 Kamptonema sp. UHCC 0994
TCTTAACCGCCCAGAGGGCGGCGTTACGTGAGTCGTGCGTAAGTTATAATTAATACTTTCTCTCCTGTGGTTCAAACATCGTAATCGCCACAGGTCGATATGACAAATCAATCCCCGCAGGCGAATAATAAGCCATTGTATGCTTCAAGAAACTGCCATCATCCCGCTGCGGAAAATCCTCCCGCGAGTGAGCACCGCGACTTTCTTGACGATTCAAGGCCGAAGTTAAAATCAACTGCCCGACAATCATTAAACTCCGCAACTCCAAAGCTTCTACTATTTCCGTATTCCAAAGCTTACCCTTATCATCTAAGTAAATATTTTGATATTGCTGCTGCAACTGGGCTAATTTACTCAAACCATCCTGCATCACTTCCTGAGTACGAAACACGCCACAATGTGCAGTCATAGTATCTTGAAACTGCTGCCTTAATTGGTCAATTCTGATTTTTCCGGGTTGATCGATTAGCGATTGAATTTGCTCTTGAGCCTCCTGCACATAATGTTGTTCATTCACAACTGGTAACTTGCGATTTTGCACGGATTGTGCTATAGTTGCACCAGTAATTTTTCCATAAACTACGCATTCCAATAGCGAATTACTGCCTAAACGATTCGCACCGTGAACTGAGACGCAAGCAGTTTCACCCGCCGCAAAAAAACCGTCTACCAAACCATCCGCACTGCTGCGAACTTGGCCGCCAGTATTAGTCGGAATTCCGCCCATTGAATAGTGAACTGTTGGACGCACAGGCATGGGTTGATTTACGGCATCAATTCCTAGTAAACGGTGCGCTTCTTCCCAGGCAAAAGGAATTTTGCTCATGATTTTTTCCCGGCCTAGGTGTCGCAAATCCATGTAAATAAAAGGGCCGCCTGCACTACCATCGGTATTGATACCACGTCCGGCACGAATTTCTAGTGAAATTGCCCTTGATGTAATATCTCTTGGTGCTAACTCCATTCTGCTAGGGGCATAATTCGCCATAAAGCGATCGCCTTCTGAATTAATCAAATAAGCGCCCTCACCCCGCACAGCTTCGGAAATTAACACTCCCACTGGATACAAACCAGTCGGGTGAAACTGCACAAATTCCATATCCTGCAAGGGTATTCCCGCCAAGGCAGACATTGCCAAACCGTCCCCCGTTGAAGCATAATCATTGGATGTCGTATTGTAAGCCCGACCATAACCTCCCGTAGCAAACATCACCGCCTTAGCGCGGACAACTTCAATTTGACCATCGACAAGATGGTACATTACTAATCCCTTCGCCTGACCTTCTTCTAAAATCAAGCGCATTACATACCACTCTTCGTAGATGTGAACTCCGTAGCGGCGCAAATTGTTGACTAATTCGTGGAGGATGGCGTGACCGGTTTTGTCAGCGGCGTAGCAAGTACGGATGTGAGAATGTCCGCCAAAAGCGCGTTGGGCAATTCTCCCATCTGGGAGGCGGGAAAATAATACCCCCATGTGTTCCAAATCTATGACTACATTTGGGGCCTCGCGGGTCAGAATTTCGACTGCGTCTTGATCTGCTAAATAGTCGGAACCCTTTACTGTGTCGAAGGCGTGGGCTTTCCAAGTGTCTTCGGCATCTACATTATTGAGTGTGGCGGCCATTCCCCCCTGGGCGGCGACTGAGTGCGATCGGATCGGGTGAGTTTTGGCAACGACAGCGACTTTTAAGCTGGGGTCGGTGCGAGCAATTTCTACTGCGGCGCGGCAACCGGCTAACCCGCCACCTACTATAATTATGTCGTGTTCTAAGGTCATACCAGATACCGATACTTTTAGCGATTTATATAATTTTTTTACCGCCTTTCTAAATAGTATGACGAAATCTTGGGAAATGATGGGTTGGGTGCGAGAAATTCTGGGGTATCGAGATGTTAAATACCGTCACGGCTATCTAATTTGGGATGTTAGCGCTTTGGGGAGGGAAATTAAAAATTAAAAATTAAAAATTAAAAATCGGGAAGAGAAATTTACTTTTTAGAAGACAACTTAATATTAATTAATGGAATTTTATAATTCAGAGGTGTTTCATTTCAATTTTATTGTGTTATAGTCTTAGTCTAAGGATTGAGTTCGGTTGCGTAGTGTGTTTGTATTTATGTACAGGCGTCTCTCCGAATCTAAATCTCTACAACCTCTGATTCTGGAGAAGTTCATCAATGTCTATTTACGTAGGTAATCTTTCCTACCAAGTCACGTCAGAAGACCTGACCGAGGTATTTGCCGAGTACGGCACCGTCAGTCGCGTACAGTTGCCCGTAGACCGGGAAACTGGACGGATGCGCGGTTTCGGATTCGTGGAAATGGCCAGCGAAGCGGAAGAAGCGGCTGCGATCGCAGCTCTTGATGGCGCTGAGTGGATGGGTCGCGACTTGAAGGTGAACAAGGCTAAGCCCCGCGAAGACCGCCGTTCCTCTGGCGGTGGTGGATGGGGTAATAACAATCGCTCTTCTCGCCGCTTCTAAGATTTGGGACTGAAATTTTCAGTTTGAGTGAAAGAGGGTAGATGTGGAGTCTGCTCTCTTTTACTCGCGATCGCAACTATCGCAACTGTTTAATGAAGCCAATTTAGCGTAAATTAATAATTGAGTCAGTGTATTGAGGATATAGAATGACACAAGTTGTAATAGGCGAAAATGAAGGGATTGAGTCAGCCCTGCGTCGATTTAAGCGGCAAGTTTCTAAAGCAGGTATTTTTCCAGACATGAGAAAGCACCGTCACTTTGAGACTCCCCTGGAAAAGCGCAAGCGTAAAGCGATCGCCAGACGGCCTAAGAGACGTTTTCAGCGTTCCAACTAATTGTAGAACTCGCTGGATGGCAAAATAGCACAGATGCCTAAAGCCATAGATTTGCGTTCCCAGGTAGAACCTGGGAACGAGGTATAGCTAGGGAAGAAGGGGCTAGGGGCTAGAGGCTAGGGGCTAGGGGCTAGGGAAGAAGGGAAGAAGGGAAGAGAATTCAATGGTTTCAGGAAATCAGAACGCCCTAAGCGCCTTGGCAGTTGCTATAAGTGTTAATTTTAGAAGCTTATTTAATTGTTAATTTTGCTGTTAATTTGGCTGGTGGCTATTCCTTGAGATTCTAGCATCGCAGCGACTCGGAGGATGAGAGATTCGTTATAAGGCGCAGCAATAATTTGAACTCCTAATGGCAAAGCATTAGGCCGCTGGATGGGTACGGAGGCGATCGGTAAACCAATAAATGATAGGGGTTGAGTAAATATACCCAAATTGGGGCGAATTACTACTTCTTCTCCAGCTATTGTCATCTTTTCCAGGCCGATGGGTGGGGCGACAATGGGGGTTGTTGGCGCGAGAATAATGTCAACATTCTGGAAGATTTCACGAACGCGATCGCGATACCACTGCCGGAAACGCTGTGCTTGAATGTACCAAGTTGCGGGAATGAGTGCGCCTGCGAGGAAGCGATCGCGAGTGGCGGTATCGAAGTCTTGGGGGCGCGATCGCAAATTGGCTAAATGCAAATTTGCCCCTTCCGAGGCCGTAATTACAAAAGCCGCCGCCCTAGCTCGGTGAGCCTCTGGTATACTCACAGTAGCCGTACAATTTAAAGCACGGGCAACAGTTGCAACGGCTGCTAACGCCTCTGGTTCCGCGCCTTGGGCGAAATAGCCATCAGCAACAGCAATGCGTAACCCTTCAATTCCCCGGCTTAATTGGGGCAAGCACAATTCTGGGGGGCGGTTGGTACAAACGGGATCTGCCGGATCGCCACCTTGTAATATATCATAAACCGCAGCAATATCTCTAACCGATCGCGCAAAAGGCCCGACATGATCTAAGCTTCCCACAAATGGGTACGCACCGGCCCTTGACAAACGACCATAAGTAGGCTTTAACCCAAAGATACCACAGAGAGCAGAGGGTACGCGGATGGAACCGTTAGTATCGGAACCCAAGCTGAGGGGTACTAAACCGCCAGCGACAGCAGCAGCGGAACCACCACTAGAACCGCCAGCAATGCGGGTGGTATCGTGGGGGTTGCGTGTGGGGCCATAATGGCTGTTTTCGGTGACGAAGCCGTAGGCGTACTCGTCCATGTTCTGAGCGCCTACCAGTATAGCACCAGCTTGTTTAAGTCTGGTAACTAAGGTTGCGTCGCTGGTGGCTGGGGGGTTTTCCTGGTTAATTTTAGCACCGGCGAGGGTGGTGACTCCGGCGATGTCGAAGAGGTTTTTGACAGCGAAGGGTACGCCTGCTAAGGGGCCAGGGTTTTGATTGAGTGCGATCGCTTTATCAATTTTATCAGCATCAGCTAAGGCTGTATCAGCGGTGACAGCAGTAAAACAGTTGAGGGTTTTATCCTTGGCGGTAATGCGTTCTAAAGCGGCTGTTACGACTGCTTTAGCTGTGATTTTACCAGTTTTGACGGCTTCTGCTGTAGCGACGGCATCATCTAGGTTTGACATATCTGGGCTCATCTGCGGTTAAAAAAATTAAGGCTCAAACACTGGTGCAGATTCTATTTCTTCTGGTAGGCTAAATTCTGTAACAATTTGTGCGATCGCGGTTATTCTTTCAAAATTAGCGATTACACCGGGACGGTGTTCGGGGTTTAACGGCAATTGGATTAGTTCGGCTGTGCGATCGACGTATTCTTCTATATTATTCATGGTTTAGTTATCCTCATCTTATTTATACATTAACAGTTTCCCGCACCTGCTCATCTGCAACATCCAAGGAAGGCAAAGATAAAGCCTCAGCATCCATCAACTCTTTAACCTTCTCAAAAATCAAAACTTCTGCCTCCTCCTGATCCGTTAGTTTATCGTAAAAATTAGCATCGGTAAACCATTGATCGAAAGCTATTCTTAATACACCATTCGCGTCAAACATCAAACGCCAATACTTAGAAACTCGGTTATCAACAACTTCAAACAATGGTGCAGGAGTTTGAATAGGATAATAGCTGTAGTTATTATCGCAAATATAGTACCAAACTTTCCCCTGCCATTCTCGCATAGCATAAACAATATATTGCTCACCAACAGTCAAAGGTAACTCAATCTTTCTTGTATAACCTCTTGCCGGATCGAGATAATTGTCAGGAAGAAATTCACCTGTATTCGCTATACACCGAACTTTCATAACCTTACTACCTACAAATTTTATTGAAATTAGCACAATGATGTAAAAAACGCTCTGGAATATGTCTGCTTTCTCCCCAATGTAGGTGGAGATAAGAAGCGTGGACGTTATAGATTTGCCATCCTTCAGCAACCGCTGCACTTTCTCCAAACTTACCGTAACGCCACATTTGATAAAGAGGTATATGAGGTTCTATGGTTAAAGACGATCGATGGAACTCGTGACCGCAAACTTTCATGTTCGCAGATAACAAGGGACTTGCTTGTAAAGCAATCGCTTGATGATACCCCAATGTTAATCTTTTTCCCATTACTGCTGATGTCGGCAAAATCCCTACCATTTGCCAAGAATTGCCATCAAAGTCTACAATATAATTGGACAAGTACATTAAACCACCACACTCGGCATAAGTTGGCATTCCAGCAACGATAGTAGCTTTAATAGCATGGCGAAGTTGAAGATTATCACTCAATTCTTGGGCGAAAACTTCGGGAAATCCGCCCCCAAAATATAACCCTTGAATGTCATCAGGAAGTTGTTCTTCAGCAAGAGGACTCCAGAATACTAATTCAGCACCTAGTTCTTGTAATAAGTCTAAGTTATCTTGATAGTAGAAGCTAAAAGCGCGATCGCGAGCAACTGCAATTCGTACCGAAAAATTTTGCTTTTCCCCCTTGACAAAATCTGGTGAATAAGTTACATTAGCGTTAGGGAGACTGTGTTCATATAAAAGTTGCTCAGACCCCTCACCCCGCCCAAAATTATGATATTTCTCTGCATCTTTGTTAGCGAGTAACAAAGGCAAAAGTTGCTCCCAGTCAAAACAAATAGCCGCCAAATCAGCTAATTTGTCAATTAAAGAATTAAAATTACTCAATTCCTCGGTAGGAATTAAACCCAAATGCCGAGCTGGGATAGTAATATTGTCTTGACGACGCAAAACGCCTAAAACAGGTAAATTGAGTGGTTCTAGAGCATCTTTAAGTAATTCTAAATGGCGATCGCTACCAACTCGATTTAATACAACGCCAGCGAACTTAAGCTTAGGGTCAAAAGTGCGATATCCGTGCGCGATCGCAGCAACAGAACTTGATAAACTGCTACAATCTATAACTAATAATACTGGCAAATCTAGCAGTCGTGCAACGTGAGCTGTTGAACCAAAAGAAATCAGATCGTCTTGTTCTTCTTCCTTCTTCCTTCTTCCTTCTTCCTTCTTCCTTCGAGGAACCCCATCAAATAATCCCATCACTCCTTCAACCAAGGCAAATTCTGCATCTTGAACTTGACGGTTAAAGCATTGCTGTACGTAAGATTCAGAAGTAAGTACCGGGTCTAAATTGCGACAAGGACGGCCTGTAATCGAGGTATGAAACATGGGATCAATATAATCAGGCCCAACCTTAAAAGATTGAACTTTTAAACTGCGACGCATTAAAAATGCTAAAATGGCGATCGCGATCGTTGTCTTCCCTGTACCACTGCGTTCTCCCGCAATTACTAAAGCCATTTATTTCTATTTTTTTGATATAATCTAGCTGTGCTTCTCAGAATTAGTATAATATCATGTCCGCTCAATTAACAGCAATTTCTGTAGGGGCGGGTTCGCCTTGATATTCAACACAAACAATAGATATAGAAAACCGCCCCGGTCAGGTATTATGGTCAATCAACCGGACATGATATAATTTATGGTAAAAACAATTAAAATTTGAAAATAAAGCGACCTTTCAGTATTACTTACTAAGCTGCTTTATCTGGTTTTATTTTCGGATGTTGCCATCACTGGAATAAGTCTAAACTCCTTTTTATACCCCCAATAAAACCCCTTTCATCAGTTCCGATCTTCAGGAGTGCTGCTACACGCATACTACACGAAAACCGTCGTTGCCGGCGTAGTGCGCGAAATTGTGGCCGCGACGGTCAGAAGCACAACTATGGTTAAACCAAGCGGCCCCACGCAGTGCCTTGCGGTCTTGAGAACCATTAAAATAGGGACTACCATCTTTAGGTAGCTCCGAGACAATGCTTGTCCAGTTATCACGGCACCATTCCCAAACGTTACCGTGCATATCCACCAAACCCCAAGGGTTCGTATGGGTATCCTCTTTTTCCTTAACGGAATGGGTTTGACTGCCAGAATTATCCTTATACCAAGTGTGTTTTTTTAACTGGCTGTCGCTGTCACCAAACCAGTATTGTGTCGTTGTACCTGCACGACAAGCGAATTCCCATTGAGTTTCACTAGGCAGGTCAATTTTGAGGGTAAAACCTTGTTTTTTCAGGTGTTCGGTGAGTTTTTGACAAAATTCCATAGCCTGATGCCAATTAACATTCTCCACAGGGTGATTTTCCTTGGCACTACCTGAGAACTTAGAAGGATTTGTATCCATGACAGCCTGATATTGGTCTTGGGTAATGGGATATTTACCCATCCGAAACTCAGAGATATTTACCGCGTGTCCTCCCTCCATGTTCAATACCCCAGCGGGAATCCAAACCAATTCTATAGTTTGATTGTTTGGTAAAGGTAAAATCAAGGCACGACGACGTTCTTCTTCCTCCGCAAGTTTACGAGTAGTTTCCGCCTCGTGAAGTTTACGCTCTTCTTCTTCGGCAAGTTTACGAGTAGCTTCCGCCTCGCGAAGTTTACGCTCTTCTTCTTCCGCCTCGCGAAGTTTACGCTCTTCTTCTTCGGCAAGTTTACGAGCAGTTTCCGCCTCGCGAAGTTTACGCTCTTCCTCTTCTTTACGGCGAATATCATTCCATTGCCGTTGCAAAGCATCTCGTTTATTACTGAGGTGCCCTAATGTCACCGCTTGATTATAGTTAGCCAGGGCGATTTCGTAGTTGTTTAATTTCAGGTAAGCATCACCCCGTAAATCGTAATATTCAGCACGATGGGGTTGGAGGGCTGTAGCTTTATCCAAATCGGCAACGGCACTAGCATAGTCTTGTAATCCATAACAGGCTACGGCACGTTGATAGTAAGCATCTGCGTGGGGATTGATGGAAATAGTGCGGTCAAAATCAAGACGTGCTAAGTCATAATGTTGCGCCTGTAAATGTTCCATGCCGCGCTGAAAACATGACAAAGAAATATTTAGAAAATGGGATTCTCCTAAAACTTGTAAACAAGCATTGAGAGATTCGACAAAGGTAGCATCTTCAGGCAGGAGCATTTTACCAATGTCAGTAATGGTATCGGTACTAGAGTTAATACCTCGTTGTTTTAACCAAGTTTGCATAACAGCTTGTACCTGGTTACTAAAACCATAGCGTGAGGGTACAGACTGCAAAATTTTAGCCCAAGCTAGGCGCAATTCCAGCATCGCGGCGGGTTCAACTTGCTCCAAACCATCAAATAGAGCATTACAGTAATCAATTACGGCTGTGGTTAAAGAGACACGCTCTCGATCGGAAAGATTAGCTTCATCAAATAAATCAGGTAATAATGAAGGTAAAAGAGGTAATTGACGTTGGGGAGCATAGATCAAGAAATATTCATCTGTCACCATCCCCACATGAATACAGTGGAGGATTTCCATATAGTGAGTGAAGGCTTCCCGATTGCGGCGACTAAATTCGGCTTTGTCAAAGTCGGTTTGTACTTGTCGCCCTTGCTCTTGCCATTGTGGGAATAATGTTTGGGAAATTTCCCCTATAGCATCTTGCCAACGCAGTTTACGGACAACGGTTTCAAAACGGGCATCATCAAAATCATTATTCCAGAAACCGATATTCATATTGAAAAAAGATTCTTCGACTTCCGTTTCCAAAACTATGACAGGAATAGAAGACAATTCGCTAAAGATTTGATTAACCGCAGACTCAGCACGACGATTTTTTGTCACCCATTCGCCAGCCATAAATTTGACGGGACGTTGATTCAAGGTATATCGTTTGAACAGTTCTCGTAATGCTCCAGAAATGGTGGATTCCATCATGGGAAATTGACTTTGGGCAGTGGCATTGGGTAGGGGATCGTAACGCAATACTGGGGGTGAAAAGAAGACGGTAAGAGGCATTTCTGGGCGATTGTGAACGGTTTGAATGATGTCATCAGCTACGGCAAAAACGGGGCTATTGCGATCGCGTTTAGCATCATCACGGTTTTGTTTATCTCGTTGACGCATAATTTGAGCATCAAGAAAGCGAATTTCTAGGGCAAATTGGCGATCGCTTTCCGTTTTCCAACGTTGAAAGGCGATATTATCAGCTTGGAGAGCAATTTGTACTTCTCTTTTGAATTTTTCGATCGCTTGGATAAATTCCCTTTGTTTTTCTGCTTCTAGGGATTGAAATGCTTGACGCATTTTTTCTTGTCTGATGAGAGTTTCTGCTTCTATGTCTTTTAGAGCTAAACTAAATTCTTTATCTTCTTGACGTTCCTTAGCTCTCACTGTTTGACGCATCATTTCCATTTTAGCATCAAATTCCATGCGTTTAATTGTTAATTCTTTAGCGTCACTTTCTCCTTTTTGAAAGTTTGCTATAAATGCCATTTGGTTGCTGATGGCAAGGCTTTGATTCACTCCCATTAATGCGGGGGCGACTGTACTGGCTATTTTGGCAATACCACCAACTATACTTCCGAGAATGTCCATAAATAAACTCCTGGTTTGCTCTAAAAGTTTATGCGATTATCTGGATTAATTAATTACGGTGCTTGTAAACTAGCATAACCGCATCTTCCTCAGTCGGCGCATATCCTAAATCTTTTCCCCCTGCTGTATAAGCATGGTGATTGCTCGCACAAGCCCAAGTACCAGCGATAGAACCATCCCGATTATAATAAGTATGCCCATTGTAATCGAAGACATGAGAACCATCAACATATATAAAGTGAAACTGACTATCGAAACTCACTTTACATCCCACGTTGTAATCAGCGAGATACCCATCGTCTAACAGTTAACAGCTAACATATCACCAATAGCAACATTACCACTGCTAATAATTTTTGCTAAAATTCCAGTTTGTGCGTGACCAAAATGCTGTTGCAGCAAAGAAAAAAGTGGTAAATCGCGATTTCCCGTATCGGGATTAACCTCAATATTAGCACAGCGACCAATTTTTGCACTCACTAAAATTCGCGCATTTCCTAATTGAAATTCCTTACCCATCCAGTTAAATTCCTCCCAAGCTGAAACCCCATCTATAACAATATTAGGGCGAAAGCGACGAACATCAACGAAAGTGCCAGCAATGTCACTTAAATTATCTAAAGTTGCTTGACTTAATATGGAAATATGTACTGGTTCTCTGTCGGGATAACGGGTTTCACCGCTGCTATCGCCTACTAAAAGTAAAGGTGTTTGTGTTGGATGACGCGCTTCTTTCGTCGGTTCAATTATGCTAATATATTCAGTGAAGAAGCTGCCAATCCGATCGCGCCCCGTAGCAGTTTTTGTTTCTGATTCTAATACTGTAACGCCTTCCAGTTTCACTGTCAAAATTCCTGTTTCTGACTGATAGCGACATTCTAAGGCTGCTAAAAGAGGCCAGTCATTTTGGACAGCAAAATGTTTTTTACTCATCCAAGGTATATTTTCTAATACAGGCCTTTCACCTGTCTCAATACTATCTGTAAACATCAAGGCAAAAGCGCGATCTCCCTTAATCCCATGTCCTTCTGTCAGGAATGCGCGATCGCACTCATAGGGTGTTAACCCCTTAATAGGATGAGAAAATAATTGTTTTACGGTTATAGATGCCATTTGTCTAATTGCAGCTAGAATGAGATTTTTCTTACAAATGAGCTAACTTTGGGCTTTAGGTAACTGAGCCTTATTACCTGATGATACACCACCAGCTAAGTTTTGCAAATAAATGCCGCCGACAGCGATCAAAAACAAGACATAACTCACTGCTTGTACAAGATAAAGTTTATCTCTATATCCAAACAGAGTCTTCAATAGGATACCAGGAAATTTAGCATCAGGCAAGATATTGGTTGCATTCCAAACCATCGGCCCTAAAATACAGGAGTGAACTTCAGCCATTCGATCTGAATAGAAACATAGAGCTTTTGAAGTTTGCTCAATCTCGGCATAAGCATTAACAGCCTTGTCTAAATGTCCTACCATTGATACTACCAAACCTGCGACAATTAAGAGTAAGAACATCCCCATAACTTGGAAAAACTGGCGGAGATTAATTTTCACTCCTAATTTGAACAAAAGCACACCTATTACCACAGCCATTGCTAAACCTGCTAAAGCGCCAAAAGCTGGAACTAAGCCTTGTTGAAATTTGGCAGTTAGAAACAAAACAGTTTCAAAACCTTCGCGGAGGACGGCAATAAAAATTAATGTAAATACCCCCCAACCGGCATTACTATTTTGTGTTAAAGTTGTTGTCACTGCGCCTTCAACTTCAGCCTTGAGAAATCGTGCTTGTTGAGTCATCCAAATTAGCATCCAACTCAGCATTGAAATTGCAATCACACCAAAACTAGCTTCTAGTAGTTGTTTCATCACAGGAGTATAAAGTTGATGAGAGTTAGATACTGATTGCAATAAGAAACTGAATAATACCCCTACTAAACAGCTAGCAGCAATTCCCACTCCCACGCCGCTATACACCCAAGAATTTAGATTACTTTTCTGAGATTTCTGTAAGCAAGCAAGGACAATTCCTACTACTAAGGCTGCTTCAACACCTTCACGTAGAGTAATTACAAATGTTGGTATAGCTTCACTAAGATTCATTTTTTGTTGGTTGTTGGTAGTGATTGATTGTTAATGATTGGTTATTAGTTGTTAGCGGTCAGTATCTTTTTGATAGCAACTAACCACTAACATAGTTAACCGTTAACCGTTAACCGTTAACAATTAACTAAAATCTCGCAACATCTTTTTCAGTTCAACCTGATGCAGTTCTTCTTGACCAATTAGAGTACGGGCAAATTCTTCCAAATAAACGCTGGCATCTGTTACAACATCGAGCAAATCTTTATAGATACTCAGCGCTTTTTTCTCGTGGTTGAGACTCTCCTCTAAAAGGTCTCTAATCGAGTGCTTATAGGTTTCTTCAATGGGAGCAATTTTCTGGCTAGGATGTCCTTCTAAACCTGTAAGAATTTCTCCTACCTGTTGAGCGTGGAGCAAAGATTCAGTTGCTTGGCCCTGAAAAAACTGTACAATGGGAATGCGGTTTGGGCCTGTCACCATCAGTGCATAGTGAGTATAGCGGACAACACCCGCCAACTCACACTCCATAATGGAAATTAGCAGATCGATAGTTTTCTTTTGGTCAAGTTCTCTCATTTTTTGTACTGGGTATTAGAAGGCAAGGAAAGTAAAAAATTGGAGTTCAGGAGTTTCGATTTAAGAGCAATCGGTATTTTTTTCCTGTTTTCTATTATAGTATATCAATTATTAAGCCATTAATAATTTTTTGCGTAATATTTCTACAGATTGTTTTAACAATAACACTGATTTGTCAATAATTTGAGATTGTTTTGAGTGCATTCCTCAATTGTCTTAATCAGAGAGGTGACTAGATTCGGTAGCGATCGCACCGTTAGCCGAACTGTACAGTAAACTTTTAGTCAGTATGACCCATGACACACTAATCCCACTACTAGAGGTTGCGCGATCGCCCTAGCATTATTATGAATTTGGTTGCTTTTTCAAAAGCGATCGATAATGTCTCGAATTTGATTAGCTGGGATGTCATCTCGATCGGACTTGGAGTAGATAACGACGAGTAAGATGTATGTATCGCCTCTAAGTTGATAGATAACTCGGTAGCCACCACTTTTGCCCTTTTGGATGTCGCTGTTTTTGAGGCGGACTTTGAATACGGTGTAGCCAGTATCGGCGATTTGGTCGCCGATGAAGTTGCCAGACTGGAGCTCATCAAGTAGCGGTTGTAGGTCAGTGCGGATGCTGCGGTAGCGTTTAATTAGGGTGCGAAGTCGTGTTTTGAACTCATCGGAAAAGAGAAGCTGGATTTGAGGTGTCTCGTCAGTCATCAATGCCCTCCCACAGTTCGGAAATAGGATGTAATTTGCCTTCTTTAATTTGTTGGAGGGAGGTACGGAGGCTGGCTAAGACAAGTTCGGCGGACTCGTCATCGGGATCTGCGAGTGGGGTGACGATATGGCGGTAGATTAATAACTGGTAGAAGTCGTCCACAGACATTACAGCGAGTTGAGCGGCTCGATCTAGATGGAGGTTGTGCTGCTGATAAAGTACGATTGCCAGTTCTCTCCGCACATCGGCTTCAGTCAGGGGCAAGTTATCGGGAAGGTCGATCGTAATTTGCATGATTTATGGTACTTTTTAATTTCAATTGTCTCTTAAGTGCGATCGCAAAACATAACTGACAAATATATAAAAACTCTGCAATAACCTGTTTGTTTCATTCAAATTTTTCTCTCCTCTGTGCTCGAATGCGCTTGGCTATCTCAAGTTTTACCAAATAAGCTTGACTGGGTGTTCGTAAGAAAACACGATCGCTTTTTCTTTAGTAGATTTAATGCTAAAATCAGAGGGTCATGCTCTTAAAAATGGGGAAAAAGGGAAAATAACCCTTTTTAAGGGGATTGGAGACTCTATCCACAGCCAACCGCCATGAAGGTAGCCGTATTCAGCACGAAATCCTACGATCGCCAGTTTCTCACAGCCGCCAACGAGAAACACGGGCACGATTTAGTCTTTCTAGAACCGCGCATGAACCTGGAAACTAGCGTCTTAGCTGCTGGATTTCCCGTCATCTGCATCTTTGTCAACGATTTACTGGATGCGACAATCTTAGCTGCGATCGCCAGCAAAGGAACCCGCTTAATCGCCCTCCGTTCCGCCGGATTCAATCATGTAGACTTAACCGCAGCACAGGAACTAGGACTTTCCGTCGTGCGAGTACCCGCTTATTCTCCCTACGCCGTTGCTGAGCACGCAGTTGGCATGATGTTGGCACTCAACCGCAAAATTCACCGCGCCTACAACCGGGTTCGAGAAGGCAATTTCGCCCTTGATGGCCTTTTGGGTTTTGACCTACATGGACGAACGGTCGGAATCGTCGGTACTGGTAAAATTGGAGCACTGACAGCCAAAATTCTCAGCGGATTTGGCATGAAACTGCTAGGATATGACGTTTTCCAAAGCCGTGAATGCTTAGACCTAGGAATGGAATACGTTTCCTTGTCCGAACTCTTTGCTTGCTCTGACATTATCAGCCTCCACTGTCCCCTAACCCCTGAAACTTACCACCTGATTGACGATGAAGCTCTTGCTCAGATGAAAAATGGGGTAATGGTCATCAATACCAGTCGCGGCGCTCTGATTGACGCTGAAGCCGCGACAAAAGCACTAAAATCCGGTAAAATCGGCTATCTCGGCTTAGATGTTTACGAGCAAGAGAGCGATCTGTTCTTTGAAAATTTGTCGGAGTACGTGATTCAGGACGATGTATTTCAACGCCTGCTCACGTTCCCCAATGTGCTGATCACCGGTCATCAAGCTTTCTTTACCGAGGAAGCTTTGAGGAATATTGCCGAGACAACTCTCGCCAATATCACGGACTTTGAACAAAATCGCCCTTGTGCTAATGAAATCAGCGTCGAGCGGTTCCGAAAATAAGTCACAGATTACTCTTTTTAATCGTGGTTTTAACCTGGTTAAAAACCTCTGTTTAGAATCATCCCTGTCCTGAGATGGGGGTAGTCAAGTTCGATAATTAACAACAGTTTGACAATGTTGTTGCTATCGGACTAATTTTCGGAAAATTAGATTGCTGGCAATTCTTATTTTTTCAATCCACGTCGCAAGTGAGGAAGTATAAAATGACTCAGGTTGACCCTTCTGGTGAAACTGAAATGAAAACTGCAACGGCTCAAGTAGAGGTGACACTCGAAAAACCGCGTGCCATAGCTGCACTAACTCCCGGAAAGGACTCAGCAGCTCAGTTGCAGCAGATCAAAAAGCAAGTTATCTCTATCTTGTCTGAACTGCCGGCTTATGTATCCAACTTTTTTCAAGAATACCAAAAAGCGCTTATTACTATTGGTTTGATTGCGGCCGGCGGCATCACGATTAAAGTAACTCTGGCGGTGTTAGATTCACTTAATGATATTCCTCTGCTATCGACGACTTTTGAGTTGGTTGGTATGGGATATACTGGTTGGTTTGTTTACCGCTATTTGCTTCGCGCTTCTAACCGTCAAGAGTTGTCTGCGGAAGTTGAATCTCTCAAAGAACAAATTCTCGGTAAATAAGATGACAGTTAACAGTTAACGGTTAACTGTTAACTGTTAACTGTTAACTGTTAACCGCAGACTTGTTGCAAAGTCGCTGTGAAATCTGGGTAGGAGATAGAGGCGGCCTCGGCGCGGTGGATAGCGGTAGAACCAGAAGCGTTCAGAGCCGCGATCGCGAGGCTCATGGCAATCCGATGATCTGTGTGACTGTCAACGTCTGTACCCGTCAAAGCCGTCCCCCCGGTGATTTCTAAACCGTCGGGTAATTCTGTAATCTTGGCTCCCATGCGATTGAGCTGGCTTGCCATCACAGCTAAGCGATCGCTTTCTTTTACGCGCAACTCCGCCGCATCCCGAATTGTTGTCGTCCCTTCGGCAAATACCGCCGCTACTGCTAAAATCGGGATTTCGTCAATCAAGCGAGGGATTAAGTCACCGGAGAGGGTGCAACCCTTCAATTGTCCGCAATTGCGGACAAAAATATCGGCGACGGGTTCCCCAGCTACTACTCGCTGATTTTGTAGCTCAATGTCGGCTCCCATCATTGCCAAAGCTTCTAAAATGCCAGTACGGGTAGGATTAACGCCGACATTCTCAATAGTTAGCTCAGAACCAGGAACAATAGCTCCTGCTACAAGCCAGAAGGCTGCGGAACTGATGTCACCAGGGACGATTACAGCTTGACCTTGGAGTTTCGCTGGGCCCGTTACCGTGACGCTGCAAGTTTCAGGATCGACACTAACTTTAGCTCCAAAAGCTCGTAACATCCGTTCGCTATGATCCCGTGAAAGAGCGGGTTCCGTAACTGTTGTTTCTCCCTCTATCATTAAACCCGCTAGTAAAATGCAGGATTTAACTTGAGCTGAGGCGATGGGAGAATGGTAGTGAATGGGTTTTAGCTGCTGTCCGAGTACGGCCAAGGGTGCGAGAGAATTTCCTTCCCTACCCCAAATTTGAGCCCCCATTTGCAATAGGGGTTTAACAACGCGGGACATGGGGCGCGATCGCAGGGAATTATCTCCCGTAACAGTAAAAAATCGTCCGGGGTGAGAGGCTAAAATCCCCATCATTAGCCGCATCGTCGTACCAGAGTTACCAGCATCTAATATGTCTCTCGGTTCCTGTAACTCGCCGAGTCCAAAGCCTTTGACCCGCACTAATTCAGCATTAAGTTTAGAAATTTCGGCTCCCATCAGCGAGAAACATTTAGCCGTGCTGCGGGGGTCTTCCCCTAAAAGCAGTCCCTCTATAGTAGTTTCTCCAGAGGCGATCGCTCCCAACATCAAAGCTCGGTGAGAAATAGATTTATCCCCCGGAATTCGGATACGGCCTTGTAGCGACAGACCCGATGTAGGTGTTTGAATTATTAAAGTTTCATTTTCAGCGGTTTTCGCAGTGACTATGACTGGTGGCATTGAGATAAACTGGGGTGGGACTGCGTTAGCTATCCTACCGCTTTCCCAGTCATTAGTCAGTTACTATGCCAAAGGAAGAAGGAAGAAAAAAGAAGGAAAAGGCAATCACAGCAAGGGTTTCAGTAATTAAGAATATCTTAATTGTCTTGGTGGTTGCGATCGGTGCATTTTGTCAGTTATCCTTTGCCCGTTGGCGGTTCTCACTAATGACTTTCGATCGATGACTCATAATTAATGGCTAATGACTAATTATCCCCAAGAGCGCTCAAATTTTATGCTGACGCATCACCGCAAGCCTGTAAGTCTTTCCCTAGTATCTACAGATTTACCGCTATGGTCAGTTGTTGAAACCGCTGCCACACTCTATCAAAAAGACCGCGATCAATTCCACTTGCTGTTACACGAACCAGCAATTCTTGACAAGGAACCTCAAGGTTCCGCTTCTGAAGATGTCGCTACTTTGCCAGCAGTCACAAAACCCCGACTTCTGTGGTTAGAGGTTTCGCCTTACCGAGTGATTATGACAATGCAAGGCAATGGCAATTACAGTTATCGTCACCTTTGGGAACGAGAAATGTACGGCCTGAGTCGCTATTGGCTCCAGAGCGAATCATTCATAACTCCGGGACAATTACGGCTCCGTAATTTCACCCGCAAATTGATTTTGACAGGACGGCCTTTACCAGAACATCTACGGTTAGAATATGAGTTATGGTCGGAAAAAATACAATTGGGATACTATGTTTTAAACTTAGAAATTCATCATTGAATTTGGTAATTGTTGATTGTTAGTGGTTAGTGGTTAGTTGTTGGTTGTTCGTTGTTCATTGTTAATGTTAGGTATTGGTTGTCATTGCGAGCGTAGCGAAGCAATCGCAATAGGTCGATATCGCTTCGAGGTGCTAATTGCTAAGAATGATATACCCTTTCTCCAATAGACGAGGTATGTAGTTGGGCTTTAGCCCTCCGATCGTGGTTATATAGAATATATATGGCTAGTCACTCCTATAGCTTGCGATTGCTTCACTTCGTAAGCGCTACGCGCAGGCTACGCCAACGCAATGACAACCAGCAACCAACAACTAACCACTAACAACTAACAACTAACAACTAACAATTACCTATTTACTACAATAAACCGCAAGTTTAGAAGTCAAGGCATCTTGATTCTTGGCAGCTTTATTAGCGGCTTGACCGGCTTTAGCTAAATCTTTCTTAGCTTTTTCGATCTGCTCTCGTCCCTCTGAGGTAGTCGAGGCATTTTTCCCAGTATCTAGAGCTTTAGCCATGTCGTTAAGTGGTTCGCTAAGTTCTCGAAATCCTTTGCTCAATCGCGTCTGAAACCCTTTAAGATTTGTTTCCGTTAAGTCTAAGGTATCTAGTTCTTTTGCCGTCTTATTGAGAGCATTAGCAAGATTTTTTGTACTTGCCACATCGCTGTTATCTTTTTTAGAATCAATCAGAGCGTTTCCTTTGTTGACCACTTGAATGAGTTTATTACATTGGACAACTTTAGTCTCATCGCAGGCAGTTAATAGCAAATAACAAACAAATATTGCTATAATACTAGCCTGTTTGCGAAAAAACGACATGAATTCTATCCTCAAATAATGATAAATTTTAGAGATGGTAATTCTACATGATTTGTAAAACAGACTTTTTTTTGTTACCGTAACGCCGCCCTCTGGGCGGTAATTGACCGCAAGCGAGGGCGGCGTTACGTAAGTTATCTGTCTTCTACTTATATAAGTTGAATTAGAAACTATGGTCAAAAGCAGCAACAATATAGAGAATAGCAGAATTTTGGCGTATCTAACTGTGCTCCTCCCTATTTCCTTCGGCGTGGTTGCTACTTTAGAATCCTGGCGTTTCTTGCTAGCGATCGCAGTTATGGGGGGATTTGGCTGGGCCTGGAAACGCTATCAGCGACAACAGCAGCATAAACTAGCTCATTTGGATGCAGTCTTTTATCAGTTAATTCAAGAAAATAAAGGGCGAGTTACTGTTTTGGATTTGGCTATGAATGCTAAGTTTTCAGGTACACAAGTTCAGCAATATTTAGATGAACGGGCTAAAGAATTTGCGGCTGAATTTGAAATTACTGAGCAAGGCGGAATAATATATTATTTTCAAACTGCCCAATCTCTTAATAAAAGTGAAGAGTATGATTTTGTAGGTGATTTACATCTTACAGTAGATCCACCGTTGCAGGATGCTATGAATCTTTCAGATCGGGCTATTATCAAAGATTTGTCTATAACTCCTGTGGAAGTTAGGAATCAGCAGGAAGAGAAGCGTAAAAGTCCCGAATTGTTCCCACTTTCCCAAGGTAAAGAGGTTGAAAAATCAAAACTTTTGCTGACTCAGGTGGAACTTGCTAATCGGTTAAATGTTCATCCTACTACTGTTAGCAAGTGGAAGGTTAAGACTGAGTTCTCAGAATGGAGTTATCAGAAAGATCCAGAGGCAATCGCATGGCAATATTGTAGGGAAAACAAGCGTTTTTTTCCCAAGAGTTAATTGATTTGACCAAAACCTAACATTAGGTTATTTTGGGTTAATTATAACATTTCTCAAATCAACTCAAGATTAAGCAAAATGCAACAGTATCAGAACAAACAAAATATACTCCTAGATAAAATTTTTCTAGGGAATTGTATTGAACTACTGAGAAGCTTGCCAGATGAATGTGTTGACTTGGTTGTATCCTCGCCCCCCTACAATTTAGGGAAGGAATACGAGGCAAGGCAAGCTCTGGAAATTTATTTGGACGATCAGAGAGTTGTGCTCCGAGAATGTAGTCGTGTTCTTAAAAAATCCGGTTCGCTTTTCTGGCAAATCGGTGCTTTTTCTGAGCGAGGAATGCTAATTCCACTTGATATTCGTTTCTTTCCCATTTTAGAATCTTGCGGGTTAATTCCTCGGAATAGAATTATCTGGGCGAGACAGCATGGACTTCACGCTCAAAAAAAATTTTCTTGCCGCCATGAAACTATACTTTGGTTCACAAAATCTGACACCTATACATTTAACTTAGATGCGATCAGAGTGCCGCAAAAGTATCAAAATAAAAAGCATTTCCGAGGCGATCGCAAAGGTCAACTCTCCTGCAATCCTGATGGAAAAAACCCCGGCGATATCTGGATGTTCCGAAATGTGAAACATAACCATGAGGAACAAACAATACATCCTTGTCAATTTCCAGAAGACTTGATAGCTCGAATTGTTTTAGTTACAACTCTAAAAGGTGAAGTCGTTCTCGATCCTTATATAGGATCGGGTACTGTAGCAGTTGTAGCTAGAAACCACGAACGTCATTTTTTAGGAGCCGAAGCTGATGAAAAATATCATCAAATTGCTCTACGGCGTTTAAGTGGAGAACCAGATGATAACGGTTATTTTCCCAATTTAAAAACTCTTCGTAATTACGTGGAAAAGACAGGTAAACCAATTGATAAATTTCGTTTTGATGTACAAGTAGGTGAAAAAGCAACAGAACGCAGTAAGGCTAAGATATACCCGGAAGAATATCATTTACAAGAGATGGAAGAGCGTTTACTTTATGAAGAATCGGCTTTTGCTGCTGATATTCGTGGCAAAGATAGACCTGTAGATTCCAAACTAAATGGAAATGGTAAGAAAACAAATAATTCACCTCAACAAATAACAGAGTATATCCAACTAGAATTGTGGAGCTAATCTGTGATATTTTAGAGGATATGAAGCCGACATTGACTGTGAGAAAATCGCCCAGCAATTATTTGACATTGCCGTTCTTCCTGGGTTAATATTGTTCTTGAGGTTTGAGCATTGTATACAGTCCATAAAGCATAGTGAGAAAACTGAACTTCGATAATTGCACCTGCTTTACCAAAGTCAATATCTTTTCCCAGAAATCGATATCCATTCAGCGGTACAATAGTTACTGATAACAGTATTAGCCCCGTTAAAATCCGTAAATTCAATAAAAATAGCTAATTCTCCTTTCTTCTATGTCAAAACAAACCCTCCGAGTAGTCGCTCGCCTAGTCGCACTTCCCGACAAAGTAGAAGAACTTAAAACCCTTCTACTCAGCATCATCGAACCCACCCGTAAAGAACAAGGCTGCATCATATACGAACTCTTACAAAATACCACTAATCCCACAGATTTTACCTTTGTTGAAGAGTGGGAAAGCGATGCTTTACTTGACGCACATCTCGCCTCTACACATATCCAAGCAGCATTACCTAAATTAGAAGGTATAGCAGCCGCACCTCCAGATATTCGTCGTTATCAATTGCTGATGTAAGCTATTAATTAATAGTTAGTTATTTAAACTGGTTTAGAAGTCAAAACTAACCGCAACTTAGCATGAACTAAATTCAATTTAGCTAAACCTAAATCTACACTTCCTTCTACCACAACTCCCGTATTCAGCAGTCTATCTAATAATTCTAAAACTGACGGATTACTAGAAGTTTCTCCCGGATAATACCCGCCAGACTTTGGTAGTAAAGTCCCAATTTCTGATAAATCCAAATTTAAGTCAGCAGGATCGATTTCAAATATCTCACACATTTGTAAAACTTGCGCTTCCAACTGCTTCAAACTCTCAGCCGCACGATCTAATTCTGCATCACTTAAAATGCCAGCTTCCATGCGGCGAATTACTTGCGCTTCCATCAATTGACGGATGAGTTCAACTACCGTTAGTAACAGCGGTGCTAAACCAGAATCTTTGCTAGATTTTTCAGAATTGGGGACAAGCATATAGGAGATAGGAAGGATAAGTAAGATCGCGAAGTTAGCAATTAGCAATTAGCAATTAGCCATTAATTTATTATTCTTTTATTTGTAACTCAGCATTCACTGATTCAGCTATTGGCGGCTGACTGGCAACTAGGGATTTCAGCGATCGCATTTCTGCCTCTAACCTCTTCACTTGTTCTAATAACATTTGATTGGATTCCGTCAAAGTCCGCGCCTGACTGCTCAAATAAGGGTCAGTTTCCCACCAATTAATTCCCATTTCCTTAGCTTTATCCACTGAAGCAACCAACAAGCGAATGCGGATACTTAGTAACTCCGTTGAACCAACAGAAATCGAAATATCTCCGGCAATTACAATTCCTTTATCCAAAACTCTTTCTAGCACATCTGCCAAGGTAGAACCTGCCGTTGAAGTAGGCATACTTCGATTTGCAGCACTAGGAGGGCGTATTGATTGCGTCATTACTATTAATTATCTCCCTGAGTTACGAATAAACGGTTTTGCTGCTGTTTTAAAACACCTTTTTTAATTAGCGATCGCAGCGCGTCAATAGTCTGTACTCGATTAATACCTAAAGCCGCTTCAATCTCGCCAACCCTTGCGCCGCGAGAATTTTGCAAATAAGTGTAAACTTCCTCTTCGCAAAGCGCTTGAGCACGATTCATTAATTCCTGCGTCAATTCCTGAGTCTGAGTAACGGCGACTGATTCATCTATTGTATCTAAATTTTGGCTTGTGGTGTTGACATCTTGGTTCCGATCTTCTAGCAATAACCCGTTAGATTGCCATTCTTCCAAAACAGGCCAATCTGCCGAAAGTTCTCTATACAATTCTCCTAGAATAGTTGTAGCAATTTTTAATGGTTTACCGCAGCGAGATAAAAGCACATCTCCACAAATCTCTCGAAAATCTACACTTTCTGCTGTGGCTGCAATTCCATGTTCCTGACAAATTTTAGCAATGATTAAAGCGGGGCGCATACCTGAAGCTTTCTCAGTGCCGATTCGATGGCGAAACTCTCTTGCTAACTGTACAATTCTGCGAGCATATTCTTCATTTATCCCCAGCTTCTGCACTATTATTTCCTGCTGAGTTTCCTCATCTGGATCTGGCATATTCATCGTTACCAACCGATCCATTAAGGCATCTTGGGTATCGTGAACTCCAGAATATTCTTCTGAGTTGGAAGTGAAAATTGCTCGAAATTCTGGGTGTACCTTAATATATTCTGACTTGTTACCGTTAGGTGGCAGCACTAACAGTTTCTCTTCCAAAGCTGAAAGCAATACATTGTTAACTTCTGGACGAGAACGATTGAACTCGTCATAAACTAAAGTAAAGCCTTCGCGACAAGCCAAAGTTAATCTTGAATCAACCCAGTTTTGCCGCAATTCATCTTCTAATTTAATGACGCTGTGGATGTAATTATCGACTACTTTTTTGCGCGTGTAACCTGAGTGATTGCCAATTAAATCGGTACTTTTGAGTTGGTCATCGCCGAACATCAGCACTGTTGGACGTGCTAATAAATCTGCTAAATGCAGTGCCAAAGTTGTTTTTCCCGTACCCGCAGCGCCGCGCAAATGTACGCCAAAGCCTGATTTTAGATACCTCAGAGCCCTGAGTGCCATTTCTTCGGTGGCGTGGGTATTAACAAATCCTTTAGGGCGCGCTCTGAGCACTGTAGTCATAGCAATTTAGTTTTGAGTTTTATGATGGCTGTTAACGGTTAACGGTTAACGGTTAACGGTTAACGGTTAACGGCTAACTTTAGCGTGTGATAGTAACGGGAACTTTAACTGCATCTACACTCAAGTAAAGGCGATCGCGCTGGACAATTGAACCTTTTTGCAGGAGCGATCGCAGTGCATCCACAGTTTGGACGCGACTTAGCCCCGTTGCTGCCTCAATTTCCGTTAGCCGTGCCCCCTTACCCTGACGAATGTAGTTATAAACCTGTTGCTCTTGTAGTACCGTCATATTTGGCTTTACAGCTTCCACAGGCTGAGCTTTAACATTTGTATCTAACTTGATTTGAGCTTCAGCAGCGACAGGTTTAGAGACTACCTTACTGCCTTGATGGTGCTGTTGATGGGACTTGGATATCATCTTACTATGTTCGCCCCAAACCTCAAATTGCAGATTTTGGCGATATAAATGCAATTGAGCTTGAAAACGAGCGTGGCGATCGCGTATTTGTTGAGCCTCTACCAAACGCTGAGCTCTCGATTCCTGAAAAGATTGATGTAACTGTCGTCTCCTGGCTTCACCCATCAATTCCAACTCTTGCAAATAGCTTTGAATATCCGATCGCAAAGCTTCCATCCAGACAGTTAATTGGCGATTTAATTGCGCTTGAGTTTGAATTCGCTGCAAGTAACTTGCCGTTAAAAGTTCTTGCGTCTGGTTTTTGAGCACTTCGATCCGATTTTGGCGTTGTTGGCGCAAATCAGCCAGAGTTGCACTCAGATTTACGTGAAATTCGCGCAACTCTTTAAGTGTCGCCGTTGCCAGTTTTTCTCTATCTGTTGTAATCTCCGCCAAAAACTGAGCTGTTTGCAACGAAAGCGATCGCGCAAATTCATCAAGTTTTTCAGCCAACAACTCAGCTTGAATGCGGCGGTTAGAGCTTGTCGCCGTCAAAAATCGCTGCGTCTGCTGCTGCAAATTTATATATGCCTGCTGTCTCCAATTGCGATCGTGCAATCCTTGAGTCAGACGTACTTCTTGTAGCGAAGCAATAGTAGATCGCACCTCTTGCTGGCGCGATCGCACCTCTTGCTGGCGCTCTTCCCTTTGCGATCGCCACTCATCTAAAAGAGCCATGAGCAGAGTTACCTCCTGATTCAGTTATACCATTTCGTTTTTGCCCAAATACCGGGGCTAATCTGTCAGGACTTACGCACGATTACGTAACGCCGCCTTCTAGGCGGTATTCTAACCGCCTAGAAGGCGGCGTTACGGATAGTTTTGCGTAAGTCCTGTCTGTCTTAAAATTTTTATCCTAATCTGGGTTTTTTAGTCCCCATTATCCCGCATCCAAATCTTTAATCAGTATCGATATCAATTGGGTGCGGGATCAATCAGGCGCGAAGGTCAAAGGAAAGGAAATTAGGAACCGAGCTTAATTCTTGTAGCGTATTATGCACCTCTGCACTCCTATATATTTGCACCCTTAATGTTCAGTTCCCATTTCCCATTCCCCATTTCCCATTCTCTATTCTAGCTAAACAGAAGGAACCGCTGCTTGAGAAGTCAAACCAACAGCTTCAGCATACTTCAGGTAGGTTTCCACCGAAGCAATCACGATCCGAGCTTCGATAGCTATCAATTCGATACCAACGAGAGAAATACGTACCCACGCATCAATCACAATCCCCTTGTCCAAAATGCGGTCAACCACTTCAGCCAAGCTAGAGGATGAGTTTACTTTTTCAACAGCCATGATTCAATTCCCTCAAGTTCAGTTTAAGGCGCGTTGTTCTGCACATTTTCGGCCTTTCACCCATCATACTCAAGTTTCATCCCATCGAAATCAGTAAATCTACCTTAATCTAGATCACATCCATTTGATTTTTGGGTATATAACCGCTTTTAAAAATCTAGGTAAACCTAGCAATACTCAGCAGTGTAAGTTTCTTAAGCAATCTTTCCTATCGCTTACGCTTCCTCAATGTCGAGGTTGCCCAGGAAATCCCAGTTAGAGTTAGAATAGTAACTATGTCTATTAGTTATTATTCCAGATTGCTTGATTTTTTTATTCAGTTGATGCCACAGGCTCCAAACGTGCTTTGTTGAATTCACCTCAACAAAGCACGTTTGGAGCCTGGTATCTTTTCCGACAATCTCATTCCCCTGCGGCCGATAACTAACACAGAACGCGATACCTGCTCAACCTCTGACGCTGTAAAACTCACCGCAACACACCATTTATCATCCTTGTAGTAGAAGTGCCAAGTTTTAGCACCCGTAGCAGGTAATCTGTTAATATTGCGAGGGAAGTTGCCAATCTGAGAATCTACATTTTTACCAAACTTAGATTCTAAACAAACTGGCACTCTAAATCTTAAATTGTCACCATTCCACTGACACACCTGATTGCCGTAAGATTCATCCTTAGAGCCAACAATCAAGGCTTGATTATTGGGGACTCTAACCCTTACAGGGATTGACTTTAAGACGGATAATATTTGCCGATACCTGGTCAGCTTACGTTTTTTGTTGTGTATCTGAAAGCGTAAGTTTTGCCAGTTAGTTTGACGATCCTTTAGGGAACTAGACAACGGAAATACACAGCCACTTTTACTGTTTTGCCAGTTCTTTTTAGCGTAAAACTTACGAGCTAATTTGAGTTTTCTCTCAGCCCTTTTCAGCCAAGCTTCGCAAGATTTAGCTTTGCCTTCTAAGGTTTTTATGTGTGAAATACGGCATTCCTTAGCACCATCAACAGCACCCTTAGCCGATGAAATTACACCATTGGCATGACGTTTATTAATACCGTAAGTTTTTTGTAGGTGTGTGTTCCATTGCGACTTATTAAATCCTTCTCCTAACATCATAAAGTTGACGGTTTCACATACTGAAGAGTGAAATATTGGTGTGTAAGCACTCAAAAACATTTCTAGCTGAGTTTTACCTATGGCATTCAACTCATCTATAGGTGTCGGGATTGCTTTGCAGTATGTAAGCGTCATCTGATTATAGAGCCTGGTTAAATCTTACTTTATTTACTGCTTTACCGAGAATTACCTGTTTAAAATATAGGTAATTCTCGGTATTTTGTCAACTGCCGTTAACCCCTTTAAGAAGCTTTTGGCGTATCTTTCTCAGACTGTGCGATCGCAGCATCAGGTAAACGGTAGCCGAAAAAATCGATCCGATAGTCCGCGATCCTAACACCAGTTTGCTGCTCGATTTGCTCAATTAATTCTTTAGGCAATTCTACGTTAACATCTAAAATTTGTCCGGTATCAAGACAGTTAACGTGAGAATGGGAGTCACTAATATTGCCATACAACCTTCCCTCCGAACGCTCAATGCACTCTATAATCCCCTCTCTTGAGAGCGCTTCTAAATTTTGATACACAGAAGTATGACCGATTGCCTTACCTTGCTGATTTAATCGGTCGTAAATTTCGCGAGCCGAGAGGTGTTCCCTTGCTTGCCATAGGAGTTCCAGTACAAAGCGGCGCTGGCGGCTCAGACGCATACCCATTGTCTGACAGCGGTTCAAAGCATCTTCTAAAGAACGAATTGGTTTCACGACCGTCGCCTCAAATTTAATTCTATCTTAAGACTTTCCACCAAGGTAAGGGAGCGGGGGAGGGAGATGAGGAAGTTAAATCTTTCCCATTATCCCTGCCTCCCTGCTCCCCATTTCCTCCGTTCCCAATTAGGGAGAAGCCTTGATAGCTTGAACCAGTAACTTAGCAATTTCTGACAGTTGCTTTTTATCAAAGGTTTGAAGCAAAACCTTAACTACCGCCTTCGGTTCTGCGGGGATAGCGATCTGCTTAGAAGCTGATGCTGGGGGTGCGGCGGTGGCTGATGGTGGTACCGATGCTGTAGTAGCGGGGGCTTTTGACTGTAAACCCGCTAATTGCTGCAAATTTTTAGAAGGCGCGATCGCTTTAGCTTTACCACCTTGTACTAGATCCCCTGCGTCCTTAAGTTCCTTGATAATTAGAGGAGCAAGAATTTTGTAAGAGTTCTTGGGATTGGCGATCGCAGCCTTTGCAATCTTGACTAAACTTTGCCAAGTCTCGATCCCTCCTCCCAAGGGTTCAAGGCGAGTACAGGCCGTCACCAACTGCTTGCGAGAAGCAGGGGATTCTGGCTGTTTAAATAGTTGCAACATGACTTTGAGTACAGCCATCACCTGAGCCGCAAAATTCGCAGGTACAGCCCCAGCCTTCGCCGCAGGTGCAGCCTTCGCCGCAGGTGCAGCCTTCGCCGCCGCAGGTACTTTTCCACTCACCAAAGCGTTGAGATGATTTTCCAGTTGAGCAAAAACTGGCATCACCTTCTGCACAATGCCATTAGCCTCTTCATTCCTCAAGCCAAAAGGCCCTTGCAGACGCTCAAATAATTCCTTAAGAGTATCAACTCCCTTGAGAAATAGGGATACTGACGTTTGGTCTACCTTCGTAGCGGGTTCGTCTCTGAGAATCTTAAAACAATCCTCTAGGCGGTGAGCAGTTGTCTTAATGCTGTCAAGGTTAAGCATGGCCGCGCCTCCTTTGACCGAATGGGCGGCTCGAAACATCTCTGTTATATTTTCGGGGTCTTTCATGGTTGCTGGCAAATCCACGAGTCCTTGTTCCAAGGTATAGAGGTGTTCTTTAGCCTCTTCTATGAATAAACCCATAATTCGGTCTTGCTGGTCTGACACAAGAGTCCTCCTAACAATCTGTGCACCCTCAAGAAAGCACCCTGTGGCTGGAAACGCGACTGATGCTTGGTCGCTATTCGCTCATCTTGACACTATATTTTATCCTTTATAGCTCCGTACACTCCCACTACTAAAAAAAGTCTCTAAGGCTACTCTGTGCAGTTGGGCGGCTGATATTAAGGCGGATGAGCCGTTTTAGCGGGTGTAGCGTTACCCAATTCTATTTAATGAAAACTAAAAACTGAAAATTTAATTTAAATTGAATTTATAGCAACCGCCACAACGGTTAGGACATTCTTGATCGCCCAAACCCTTATAGTTCTGAGGGAGTATCTGGAGCCACCTCAATTCCCAGACCTTCTTTGATAGTTTGCTGATCGGTGATTAGGTCACTTAACTCCTTGATTTCTACGCCGATATTCTGGCAAGCTAGTTTGAGTTCGCGCCCAAAGATGTTGAGTTCAGAACCGTAGCCACACAAATGCGCGGCTGTTTCAATTCCCTGTTTGGCGTTAGCTTTAGCACAATCGATTAATTCAATGCCTTTGAGTGGTTGAGAGGAAGCCATAGCACAAAAATGTAATTAATTTTTCCTACTATACTAACGAGATTGATAATAACTCATCTATCTTAGGAGGTAACTCAAAGGAAGAAGGAAGAGGAATTTAGTTATATTGGATCGAGTAAGCTTTAACGCTTTCTAAACCATTTACTACGCTTATGCTCATACATTAGTTCATCAGCCTCTACCACCAATTGTTCTAGTGAAACACTCTTATCTAAAACACATTCCTTCACACCAATACTCATAGATAGTTGATAGGAGCGAGCCTGTTCTTGGTTAAAGCGATCGATAGCTGCTTGTAGCCGAGTTTGATAATTATCTGTATCGACAGAACAGACAGGAATGAATATTACAAATTCATCACCTCCTAAGCGAGCAACTATATCAGAATCACGAAAGGTTTGCTTTAATATATAGGCTGCATCAGCTATAATTCTATCTCCAATTTCGTGACCGAAAGAGTCATTAATCTTCTTTAAACCATCTAAGTCAGCAAACAAAATACAGCATGACATTTGTGTACGCTGGGCAATTTTTAGCTGTTGATTTGCTAATAAAAAAAATCCTCTTCGGTTATATATACCTGTTAATTCATCAGTCATAGATAGCTGCCTTACCTCTGCTTCAGCCCTCAAACGCTCCTGAATTTCCTGCTCTAAAAGTTGATTTTGTTTAATGAGTTGGTGGTATTGCTGTTGAATGAGCAATTGGTTTCTGACTCGCATCAATACTTCTTGCTCTTGAAAGGGTTTAGTAATATAATCTACAGCACCCATTTCAAAAGCCCGAACTTTATCATTTACCCGATCGAGCGCACTAATAAAAATAATTGGAATGTCTTGTGTAGCTTTAGATTCCTTGAGCTGCTTACAGACTTCATAGCCATTAATATCCGGCATATTGATGTCCAATATAATCAAATCAGGGGGATCGCGATGGGCAGCTTGTAGTGCCATTTTACCATTAAGAGATTTACGAACAATGTAACCCCGATCCTCCAATATTTTCGATAATAATCGCAGATTGTCTGGGTTATCATCTACGATTAAGATATTTGTTTCATCAGGAGAGTTTAGTAAAATATTCATATTTATCTCCTTAAGCCTCAGTGAGAACTGCAATCGCCTCTAACTGAAAGCGATCGACCAGATTGGTCAAGGCTTCTACTAGGAATTGATTCTCACTAGGAATTTGAGCAATCAGTTGGCGGAGCCTCGTATCGTTAAGATCCAATGCTGCTTCATTGACTTGAGTAACCCAGTTTAACGGCATTATTTTCAAATCTTGTGGAGAGAGAGTTTTTTGTTGTAAAGTTACAGACTGTGGCTTTAACGAGGATGTTTCAGCGTAACAGTAACGGACTCCCAGATAATGTGCAATTTTGTCGAAGAGTACGGTTTCAGTGAACGGTTTGGCAATATAGTCATCACATCCCGCTTGAAGACTAGCAGTGCGATCTTCTTCAAAAGCGTAGGCCGTCAAAGCAACGATCGCCACATTATCCTTTCCACCCTTCGCCCGAATTTGACGAGTTGCTTCATAGCCATCCATCTCAGGCATTTGAATATCCATAAAAATCAAATGAGGATGCCAATTTTGCCAGCGGGCGATCGCTTCAACCCCGTTTGTAACGGCAGAGACTTCAAACCCGACTGACTCCAGCACTGTCACCAGCAATTGCCGATTTACTGGAACATCCTCTGCTACCAAAATTCGGTAGGTTTTTTGTCCAGGTTCCAAACTGATAACATGATGGTTAACTTTAGATTCTATCAGATCGACGGATTCTGGTAGATGTAAGATCGCTTTACAAGTAAAGATTGAGCCTTGATTTAAAGTGCTTTGTACTGTGATATCACCTCCCATCAAACGAGCAAACTGACGACTGATAGATAAACCTAAACCCGTTCCTTGAGCATGGCGACCTCGATCGGTTTGCATGAAAGCTTCAAAGATGGATGCAAGATCGGACAAGGCGATACCGCATCCAGTATCTTCAACTTCAAGATAGAGTGCGATCGCAGATCCTAAAGCTTCTAGTTTTGATGAACTAATCGCATCATCTGTCTCTGGGATGACTTTTATTCTCAAAGTAACACTGCCATTTACCGTAAATTTAATCGCATTGCTAAGCAAATTAATCAAAATTTGGCGGAGTTTTGCCTGATCGCCATAGACATAAGCCGGGACATTAATCTCCTGTTCAATTCTGAGCATCAACCCTTTTTCAGATGCTTTGAGAGCAAACATTTCCTGAATAGAATGGATGAATCGGACAATATCAAAGCAAGATTCCCTCAGCACCAGTTGACCTGCTTCAATTTTGGACATCTCCAAAACATCATTAATTAAGGTAAGTAAATGTTCTCCACTGCGACTGATAATTCCCAGATGCTCTTGAAACTCAGTGGGGATATTTTGGCTGCGACTCATGATCTGAGTAAACCCTAGAATAGCATTCATAGGAGTCCGCAATTCGTGGCTCATCTTAGCAAGAAACTGGCTTTTGGCACGGTTGGCGATCGCGGCACGTTCTGCTGCTTGTTCCAATGCTGCTTGGGAAAATTCTAACACTGATAGCATGAGAGTATTTCGCATTTCAGCAGCAGTTTGAATCTCTTCCATCCGCCAGGGATAAGATTTATTTTGTACTATTTCTTTCCAAAGTTTAAAGGAATTACGGGGAGAGGGTTGCATTTCCCCGACTTCATCGATGGCGATCGCAGCTTGAGGATTACCTGCCCAATTGATCGTTTGAAATTGTTCTGGTCGAAACCAGATTATCTGGTAAGACTTTTGTTTGACTTGGCTCAGGGAAATTGAAATAGCTAGAATACCACTAGCTTTGTCTTTAAACTGCTTTGCCTTGGGATAAATACTAGACAAGAAATTAGTGGCAAATACTCGTTCCATGTTGTTCTGCACTAACCATTCTACTAGATCGGAAACTTCAGATTCAGAAGGTGTTTGCCCTACTAAAGTTAGGTTTCCGTCCATTAAAATTGCCGCTCCATAAGCACGAACTAAAACCAGTAATTGAACCGTATTTTTAGTCAAAACCTGTTCAATAAAATTTGATGCTCGTAATAATTCTCGCTGTAATTCATCCTGAATATTTTTTACCTGCCTTCGGTAAAGATGCAACTCTTTCTCTTGCTGATGCAATAATTCAAGCGAGGCAAACTGTCCTAATAATTCACAGGCTTTGCGAGTTTCATAATCTACTAATTTAGGGCTGTAGTGGTGACAGGCAATTAATCCCCAAAGGCGCTTGTCATCGATTAAAGAAATCGTCATCGAACCAAAAACGCCCATGTTTTGTAAGTATTTAATGTGGCATGGGGAAATTCCTCTTAACACGCAGGCACTCATGTCTAGCAATGTATCTGTTAAAGGATTTTTGCTAGGAATTAGAGCGACCGGAGTGTAATTAATATTGGGGATTTGTAGCACTCTATTGCTACAAAATGACGCTCTAGTTTGCTTAGGAAAGTCAATCGCTGGATAGTGAAATCCCAGATAGCTTTCTCTAAAATTCTCTTTTTCCTCAGCAATCACTACGCCAGAATTATCAGTTTCAATACGGTAGACCATAACGCGATTAAAACCAGTTATCGCCTTTACCTCTCTAGCAATAATCTGAGCTAAATCGGAAAGATTGATGGCGCTGCGAAGACTGACAATTGCTGATTGCAACCGATGAGAAAAATGGTTTGAATAATTACTTTCTTTGACGAAGAGTGGTTCCAGTTCTAATATCAGTTCATGTACTGTTCGATGTAGCACCCCTGTAAAGGTTTGAGTTTTTATTTCCTGCCCTGTTTCTACATTTCCTCGTTGCGTTTTTAGCTCAAATGGATTATAAATTTCTGGGTTGTCTTTGGTCAGAATATCAGTAATTTGATTTACTTGATTGCTGGGAAATAACCATTGTAAATGCTTCCCAACTAATGCCTCCGCTGAAATCCCAAAAAACTCTTTGACATTTTCACTGCTTTGCAAAATTTTCAGGTCTGGTGCTTGCAGTGTTAACAGAATGCCATGAGGTTGAATACAATCGGGATAGTACACATATTCATCGGTATGCTTTTCTAAAGCTATCAGTTGTGAAGGGGTAAGATTTGGTGGTTCGTTGGCATTCAGAGGTTGCATAATTACCGTCAGTATTGTTCTGGAAGAAGGCAGAAGGCAGAAGGCAGAAATTTATTAAGTAAGTAACTAGATGAGTAACAAAAGATATAAGTATGTCATTGCGAGTGAAACGAAGCAATCCCAAGGCTTATGATAGCTTTACATGGGTGACATAGCAAGGTTTATAGCTCTTCCGTACTTAGCTCTATCTAATTAATTGTAGGATGGATGGAGCGATCCCTTGAAAATAATTTCCAAAGTTTTAAGTACCGTTAACTGTTAACTGTAAACTGTTTTTACTCTCATGCTAGCCTCTCAAAGAGTCACATAGCATAATTATCTCAATTGTGACAGCTAGCCACAGGCATATTTCAATTCTTCAGACTGTAGGGGGATGTGTTCCCTCCTAAATCGGAAGATGCTTAGAGCAAGGACTCTGATAGCGGAAACTATACATCTGCTACTCGCGCCACCTTGAAAACTGCGCGAACCCATCTTGTGATGAGGGATATACTATGTATCAAAATTTGCCAATAAATCTGGGACTCTATAACTTACCGTTCTTGGTTGCTCAAACTCCAACAGAGCAAAGCCTCCAAACTGTAGAAGATGCGGCGCTGCTTTATTCTGGGCCGCAATTTTTTATCGCCTTGATTGCAGGATTGGTATTGGCCTGCGCCTTCCAATTGCTGCTAACAAACCTTTCTGTGGCCGCTGGTCTTTCTTACTGGGGGAATCAGTCAAGCGATAGCCACATTTCAGACAGTTCTAGCAGTTCAGTTAACCATATCGGATCAAAAGTGGGGACTTGGACGCTAGTTACAGTCAGTGTCGCCTTATTTTTCGCTTGCTTGCTGGCCGTGAAACTCAGCCTGATTCGCAGTGTTGGCTTAGGCGCAATTATCGGCTTAGTTGTCTGGGGAACTTACTTCTCCATGCTGGTGTGGGTGAGTTCCACAACCGTCGGTTCCTTAGTCGGTTCCGTTGTTAATACTGCGACTGCTGGCTTTCAGGCAATTGTCGGTACAGCGGCCGCCGCCTTGGGTGCGAAAGCTGCTAAAGATCAAGTTGTAAACACAGCTAGAGCCGCCGCTGCTGCTGTTGGTCACGAATTGGGTAGCGCGATTGACCCCGTGACTATGCGGGAAACAGTAGAAGATTACATAGAAAAACTTAAGCCGCCAGAATTAGATTTAAAGGCGATGCGGGGGGAATTTGAAAAACTGCTCAATGACCCGCAACTAAAAGCGATCGCGGGGAGTGAAAATCTGCCTAACCTCGACCGTCAAACCCTTGTAGATTTAGTGAGTTCCCGCACCGACTTATCAAAACGGGATGTTAATAAGATCGTAGACCAATTGCAAGATGCGTGGAAGCAAGTAGGGAAGCAAATGCAGCCCAGCGATAGCATTGGTCAATTAGTAGACTATCTCAAGTCGGCAAAACCAGGGGAACTGCTTTCGGATAAACTTTCCAGCCAAATCGAAGGCGCGATCGCCAAAATCAGCCCCAATCAAGATCAAAATCCCACCATGATGTCCCAAGCGGGCACAATAGCGCTCAACGCCTTGATGGGAGTAGTTTTGGGCCGTACAGACCTTTCCGATCTGGATGTGGAAAAAGTCGTCGGTCAACTCAAAGCAGCCAAGGACAAAGTAACCGACCAAGCTGGTAAACTTAATGCTCAGGTGAAAGGCGAACCCGCTGAACCCTTCAGTCCCATTCGCGCTGACGTAGAAAACTACCTACTTAATGCTTACTCCTGGCAGATGAACCCGCAAACCATAGATCGCGAATTCAGAGAAGCGCTCTATGACCCCACAGCCGATCCTAGAATAGTTCGTCAGCAGTTAGAGAAACTTAAAAAGTCCTACTTCGAGGAACTACTAGCTAGTAGAGGTGTCTTTACTCAATCGAAAATTAAAGAAATCGCCAATCAGCTAGAAGACGTGCGGCAAAAAGTTCTGCATACAGTTAGTCTGGCTGAAGAGCAAGAAAAAGCCCAAGAATTGCGGTTCCGGGTGGAAACTTACCTGAAGTTAACCCCCAAAGATGAACTTACCACCGAAGGTGTTGGTCGCGATTTCAAAGCTTTATTGGAAGATCCAGACGCATCTTACGAACACTTGCGCGATCGCCTTGCTGTTTACGATCGCGACACCTTGGTAAAAATACTCAGACACCGTGAAAACATCGGCTGGCACGAGGTAGATCCGATCGTCAATGAGCTCGAAAGAGCGCGGGATGTGGCTTTAGCAGATGCCAAAGGCCTGCAAGAAGCCGCCCAAACTCGCCTTGATAACCAATGGCAAAGGGTGCAGGAATATCTGCGTTCTACGGGCAAAGAAGAACTCAACCCTGAAGGCATCAAACGCGACTTGCAAAAGTTGCTGGATGACCCAGAATTAGGAATGTGGGCGCTTAGGTCTAGAGCTTCCCATTTTGACCGCGATACTTTGGTGAAACTGCTATCTCAGCGGTCTGACTTGACTGAAGATCAGGTGAATCAAGCGATCGATCAGGTCGAGTCGGCTTGGAATAGCGCACTGCACGCGCCGAAAGCAATTGCAGATAAGGCTAAGGAACAGTACGACTCGACAACGACTGCGATCGCAGATTATCTCCGTAATACTGGCAAGGAAGAACTTAACCCAGAAGGGATTAAGCGCGATTTGAGCAAAATGCTCGCAAATCCGAAAGAAGGGGCCTTAGCAGTACGCGATCGCCTCTCTCACATGGATCGCGACACCCTGGTAAAGCTACTTTCTCAGCGCCAAGATTTAAGCGAAGAGCAAGTTAATCAAGTCATCGACTCCGTACAAGAAACCATCAGCTACGCCATCAAAGCGCCCCGCCGCTTGGCGAAGCGAGTCCAAGCACAGGCGCAAGATTTCCAAGCTACTTTGGAAGATTACTTGCGGAACACTGGCAAAGACGAACTCAACCCCGAAGCCATCAAACGCGATTTACAACTATTGTTGCACGACCCCAAAGTAGGCGCTCAGAGTTTGGGCGATCGGCTTTCTCACTTCGATCGCTCTACCATTGTCGCCCTACTCTCGCAACGACAAGACATTTCCGAAGCAGAAGCTAATCGGATTGTGGATCAAATTTTGTCAGTGCGCGACCAATTCGTGCTCCAAATCCAGAAAATACAAGAGCGAGTTCAAGCTGCGATCGACTCAGTTTTAGATAAAATTCGCGATTATCTCAACTCTCTAGATCGGCCCGAACTCAACTATGACGGCATCAAACAGGATGTTCGCACCTTATTTGATGACCCGCAAGCGGGGTTTGAAGCCTTGCGCGATCGCCTCGGCCAATTCAACCGCGATACCCTCGTAGCGATTATCAGTTCCCGCGAAGACATCTCCGAATCCGATGCCAACCGGATCGTAGACCAGATCGAACGAGTTCGCAACACTACCCTACAACGGGCCGAACGCTTGCAACAACAAGCCCAACTCCAGTTAGAAAGCATCAAGCGACAAGCTGAGCATCAAGCTGAAGAAACCCGCAAAGCAGCCGAAGTCGCCTCCTGGTGGCTATTTTTCACCGCCCTCACTTCTGCGGTAGCATCAGCCGGTGCAGGGGCCTTAGCTGTCATCCGTTAGAAGTTAGACTAGCTAAATCAACTTGAAAAAGCCTCTTAGCCGAGAGGCTTTTTTCTGTCTTGTATAGCAACCGCCAAGGCGGTTAGGGGCTAGGGGCTAGGGGCTAGGGGCTAGGGAAAGAAGGGGAAGAAGGGGAAGAAGGGAAAGAAGGGAAAGAAGGGGCGCTTAGGCTAGGGGCTAGGGAAGAAGGGAAAGAAAGGAAAGAGAATATAAAGTAAGAGCTTCGTCGCGATCGCCTCCCTGAGCAGTAAATTAGGTTTAAATAGTATGTTAGGTAGATATTAGGTTGGATCAAACAAAGTTAAACCCAACGCTAGCTACCACTCTGGTTGAGTAACTAGCGCTCTAAGTAGTTGGACATAAATAAACGTAGTCAGTCGTTGCGAGCGAAGCGAAGCAATCGCAAGGCCTTGAGATTGCTTCGCTCCGCTCGCAATGACATTCTTTATTTTTGTCCAGCTACTTACCTAACTTACTACTACTTTATTTAACTCTCCCTAGGCTGCAACCAAGCTAAATAATTTTCCGCTTCACACTTGATGCTGAGAAAACACAGATAATAAGTCATAGGTCATTGATCACAGATGACTAATAACTAATAACTAATAACTAATTATGAATCTTCGCAAAAAAACACTATTAATAATCGGCGCAGCACTCATCAGTTTAATTGTCCTTCTCTGGGCTACTGCATCAACTATCTTGCTACACGATTTCCATAATTTAGAAGCTCAGTACGTCCGCCAGGATGTAGCGCGGGCTTTGGATGCCCTTGATGACGATCTATCTCACCTACAAGCAAGTGCTCAAGACTATGCTGAATGGGATGATACTTACGCCTACCTAAAATCACCTAACGATGAATATATCAAATCAAACTTCGTAGATGCAACCTTTATCTACTTAAGACTTAACTTATTACTACTTACCGATAACCAAGGTCAAATAGTATTCAGTAAAGGATTCGACCTAAAAACAGAAACTCAAATACCTATTCCAGACAGTATTAAAAAATATCTAACCCCTAACAGCTTCCTCCTTGGTGCAAACAAAGATTCAGCCGACCTCCCCACAAATCCCTCTACCAAAACAGGCATAATCCTCCTCCCCGAAGGCCCCGTACTGATTGCTTCTAGACCTATTATCCCCAGCGAAATCGTCGCACCGCCACGCGGAATATTAATTGTAGGGCGCTACCTCAACGACAATGAAACTAAGCGTTTAGCTGAACTTACACAGTTATCTGTAGATTTTAAATTACCAAGTTTAGATTTTAAATTAGGCCGTGCCAATGCCGATGTTTCCGCCGAACACATTTACAAATTACCTGAAAATCTGCGATCGAAAATTGAAAACCTCCAATCCACAGACATACTCATAGAACCCCTGAACGACAATTCAGTAGCCGGATACGCCTTAATCCGCGACATCTTCGGCGAACTAGGTTTATTGCTTCAAGTTAACGCACAGCGAGTAATCTACCAGCAAGGTCAAACTACCTTACGGTTATTTAACTCATCCCTATTATTTCTAGGTATAGTATTCAGCATTTTAACCTTGCTGCTACTAGAAAAATTGGTGCTGTCTCGCCTGTCAGACTTGAGCACTAGCGTCAGTAGCATTGCTGCAAACGGCAATCTCTCAATGCGCGTCCTGATGCCTGGAAAAGATGAATTATCAAACCTAGCCGAGACAATTAACGGAATGCTAGAAGCATTGCAGAATTCTCAATTTAAGCGGGTTGAAAGCGAAGATCGCTATCGCTTGATGGCGGAAAACTCTACCGACATGATTACCAGACACAACCCCAAAGGGATTTTTATCTACGTTTCCCCAGCCTGTCATGCCTTGCTTGGTTATGAACCCGAAGAAATGATCGAGGGTGTACCCAATGATTATTTTCACCCAGAAGACTTAGAAGCGATCGCCAAAGCTCATTCCACAGTTCTTGCACTCCCAGTAACTTACACTGTCACCTACCGCATTCGTCGCAAAGACGGCCATTATGTCTGGTTTGAAACTACCAGTCGCGCCATCCGCGAACCCAAAACAGGAGAAATTCAAGAAATCATTGGTGTTTCCCGCGACATCACCGAACGCAAGCAGAGAGAACAAGAATTGCGAGAAAGTGAATCTTCGATTAGGGCATTGTATCAAGTAACTTCAGCTCCTTATACAGAATTCGATCAACGCCTCCAAAACTTACTAGCAATGGGATGCCAACAATTTAACTTAGAATTTGGTATTTTATCTCATATTGAAGGGGACGACTATCGAGTGATTGCCGTTCAGTGTCCAGACAATTCTATTACTAAAGGGCAAGTATTTGATTTAGAAAAAACCTTCTGCGTTGCTACTGCAATGGCACAAGAACCTCTCTATTTTGAATCTATTCGGTTTTCCGGTTTGTCCTTCGCACGCAGCGATCCTGCTTTCAATATCGAAGCTTATATGGGAACGCCGGTCATAGTAGCAAGCTTAGTTTATGGCACTTTAAGCTTCTGGAGTTCTAACTCTCTGAACGAACCTTTTAAAGCAGTAGATAAAGAACTTTTAAAACTGATGGCTCAGTGGGTGGGTGGCGAATTGGAACGACAGCAAACCGCCATTGATTTGGCGCAAGCACGCGACCAAGCTCTTGCTGCTACTAGGGCAAAAAGTGAATTTTTGGCAACTATGAGCCACGAAATTCGTACTCCTATGAACGCAGTAATCGGCATGACTGGTTTGCTCCTCGATACTCTACTTACTACTGAGCAGCGAGATTTTGTAGAAACTATCCGCAGCAGTGGCGATGCTTTGCTGACGCTAATTAATGATATTTTAGATTTTTCCAAAATTGAATCTGGTAAACTTGATTTAGAGGAACATCCCTTCGATCTGCGAAATTGTATTGAAGAATCTATTGATTTGGTCAGCACTAGAGCTGCGGAAAAAAACCTAGAATTAGCTTATTTAATTGACCCTTCTGTGCCTAGTACGGTCGTGGGAGATAGCACTAGGTTACGCCAAATTTTAGTTAATTTACTTAGTAATGCAGTTAAATTTACTGCGTCTGGAGAAGTGATAGTTTCAGTTACGGCTCGTAATATCCCTGTTTATAATATCAACAATTCTCTGGCGATTAATAGCAATCAAGAACAATTAGTAAGTGCTAACGAACAATTAGGAATTCTTAAACAATACGAAATTGTATTTGCTGTCAAAGACACTGGTATTGGTATTCCTCTTAACCGGATGGATCGGTTATTTAAATCTTTTAGCCAGTTGGATTCTTCTACAACACGCCACTATGGGGGCACAGGTTTGGGATTGGCAATTAGTAAGCGCTTAGCAGAAATGATGGGCGGCAGAATGTGGGTGGAAAGTATGGGGAGTTTTGCAGGAAATCCACCAGAAGATTTTCGAGGTTCAATTTTAGATTGGGGTTTGCAAGAAACTAAGGATAATCTCAAAGATTTTGATCGCGAAAATTCCGATAATTTGAAAACTAAATTATCCAATTCAAAATCTAAAGGTTCTACTTTTTATTTTACTGTCAATACTCACTGTGATTCCAGTTATTTGAGCTTTGATTTGAATAATATTCAACCTCAATTAGCGGGAAAGCGGCTACTAATTGTAGATGACAATACTACTAATCGCCAAATTCTGACACTACAAGCTCAGTCGTGGGGAATGTTAGTCCGTGCTGGTCACTCCGGTAGGGAGGCGTTGAATTGGCTATCTCAAAGAGAGCAGTTTGATGTGGCTATTTTAGATAGGCAAATGCCTGAGATGAACGGGTTGAGATTAGCGGCGCAAATTCGTCAACAGCCAAACTGCCAAAATTTGCCTTTAATAATGCTGACTTCAATGGGCAAGCAAGATCCTGAGATGTGCGATGATTATGAGATTGATTTTGCCGCATTTTTGAATAAGCCGATCAAACAATCTCAGTTGTACAATGTTTTAATTAATATATTTAGCGACCAACCTGTTGTAGATGGATGGCTAGGTAAAAAGGGGCAATGTCCGCCTCCAAATACACCTTTACTTGCGGAACAATTTCCCCTGCGGATTCTGTTAGCTGACGACCATTTGGTAAATCAGAAGGTGGCTTTGCAAATTTTGCAGCGGATGGGTTATCGCGCTGATGTGGCGGGGAATGGTAAGGAAGTTTTAGAGGCTTTGCGCCGCCTGCATTACGATGTGGTGCTGATGGATGTGCAGATGCCAGAAATGGACGGTTTGGAAGCTTCCCGCCGGATCTGTGCAGAATGGTCTCCGGGTTCGAGACCTCGAATTATTGCGATGACGGCGAATGCTATGCAAGGCGATCGCGAAGAGTGTTTGGCTGCGGGGATGGATGACTATGTGAGCAAGCCGATCCGCAAAGCGCAACTTGTGGAAGCTTTATCCCACTGTCAGCCTTGGGTAGCAGGAGAGCTCTTGAGCGGGGGAGCTCTTGAGCAGGGGAGCGGTAAATCCTTCTCATCTTCCCCATCTTCCTCACCTTCCCCCTCTTCCTCATCCCCTCCCTGTCTTGATGCGAACATCATAGAGAGCTTACGGGATGTGGAAGCTCTCTATGAGGCGATCGATATTTATCTAGAAACTGCTCCGAAGTTACTACAAGATATCGGGATTTCTGTAGCGTCAGCAGATACATTGGCTTTGCGGCCAGCCGCTCATTCTTTAAAGTCAATTAGCGGTACTCTCGGTGCTTTAATTCTATATGAACTCTGTCAAAAACTTGAAATGATGGCCAGAGTTGGTATTAATAATGGTACGCCTTTACCGCTAGAGGCAGTTACAATTCTTCAGCAAATTGAGGCTGAGTATGAAAGAGTAAAAGAGGCTTTGCAAGTCGAAAAGCAGCGCTCTTATACCACTTCTTAAAAGCGAGTTTCAGGAACTCAGAACGTCCTAACCGCCTTGGCGGTTGCTATACATACTTCTGACGTAACGCCGCCGTTTCGGCGGTGCCCTAACCGCCTAGAAGGCGGCGTTACGTTCAACAAATAAAGTTGTCCTAACCGCCCTGGCGGTTGCTATACTTTTTACTATTTTCTAAAAATTGCTGAAATTCACAATTGCCCCCTTCAATCTATTAATTACCTCATCAACAGAAATCATTCCCAACTCCCCAGAAGCACGAGTGCGAATACTCAAACTATTTGACTCAACCTCCTTTGCACCCACAATACCCATCACGGGAATTTTATCCTTCTCAGCATTGCGAATTAACTTACCCAAACGTTCGCTACTCGCATCCGCCTCAGCACGAATTCCTAATATCCGCATCTTCGCCGCTACCTCTTGAGCAAAGGGTAAAAAGTCATTACTAACTGGTAATAAACGAGCCTGAATTGGTGCTAACCACACGGGGAAATCACCCGCATATTCCTCAATTAAAATCCCAATTAATCGTTCTAAAGAACCAAAAGGAGCGCGGTGAATCATTACCGGACGTTTGCGAGTTCCGTCCTCAGCCACATATTCCAAATCAAACCGTTCAGGTAAGTTATAATCTACCTGTACAGTCCCTAATTGCCACTCGCGATCGAGCGCATCGCTGAAAATGAAATCGAGTTTTGGGCCATAAAAAGCCGCTTCTCCAATTCCTTCAAAATAATTCATTCCTAAAGTTTCTACAGCGCGACGAATAGCGCCTTGAGATTGCTCCCAAACTTCATCGGAACCCATGTATTTATCGGAAGTTGGATCGCGGAAACTTAGTCTCGCTTTGAAGTTCTTTAATTGCAGACTTTTGAATACTGACAGAATTAAATCTACCACGCTCAAAAATTCAGCATCCAACTGTTCTGGCGTGACAAATAAGTGGGAATCATCGACAGTAAAGCCGCGAACTCTGGTTAATCCTCCTAATTCTCCCGATTGTTCGTAGCGGTAAACTGTGCCGAATTCTGCTAACCGCATGGGCAATTCCCGATAAGAACGTAATTCGCTCTTATATATTTGAATGTGGAAAGGACAATTCATCGGTTTAAGAACAAAACCTTGTTCTGCTTTGGCCGATTCTTCATCCTCTGCCATCATCGGAAACATATCTTCCTTATATTTCTGCCAGTGACCAGAGGTTTTGAATAAATCTACTCTGCCAATGTGAGGAGTGACAACGGGTAAATAGCCGCGTTTAACTTGTTCTTGCTTGAGGAAATCTTCTAAAATACTCCGCAAAATTGTACCTTTGGGTGTCCACAAAGGCAAGCCTGGCCCGACGACATCGGCAAAAATAAACAATCCTAATTCTTTGCCGAGTTTACGATGATCCCGCCTGATTGCTTCTTCTTTCCGGCGCTGATATTCTTGTAATTGTTCGGGATTTTCCCAAGCAGTTCCGTAGATGCGTTGCAACTGAGCTTTGGTTTCATCTCCACGCCAATAAGCACCGGCGACGCTTTCTAATTCAATGGCTTTTGGACTTAATTCGCTGGTATTTTCTAAGTGGGGGCCGGCACATAAATCCCACCATTCATCACCCAAATGATAGATGGTAATTGGTTCCGTTAGACCTTCTAAAATTTCCAGTTTGTAAGGCTCGTTAATTTCTTTAATTCGGCGTTCGGCTTCTTCCCGGCTGACTTCTTCTCGAATTAGAGGCAATTTACGATTGATGATTTTGATCATCTCTTTTTTGATGGATTTCAAATCTTTTTCTGTAAATGCCTCTGGGATGTCAAAGTCATAGTAAAATCCGTTTTCAATCCAAGGGCCGATTGTTACTAAAGCTTTGGGAAATAGCTTCTGCACGGCCATTGCCATGACGTGAGAGGTGGTGTGGCGAATTTTTTTAAGGGACTCTGACTCGCTGGTGCGAGGAAGGTGGATTTTAGCGGGCTGTTCTGGTGCGGAAAGGGATTCTGGGCTAGACATCGGCTGCTGAACCATTGGAGGATTACTACAAATTGGGACTTAATTTGGTTTTACTGCCTCTATCTTAACTAGAGAAGGGAAAGGGGGAGAGGGGGAGCGGGGGGCGGGGGGGCGGAGGGGCGGGGGAGCGAGGGAGAATTATGAGGGAATCGAAAATTTTGGGATCTAAAATTCAACTTCACTAACTCGAAAAATTTGAAACTTTGTTAAATTAATATTAAAAAATGTGAATTGCGTTAAGCTTATAAATAGATAGATAAGTTGATTTTAATGAATGGTTAATCCCAACTTGCCAGAAACCAAATTGCTCAAAGCTTTACTGCAACCGCTACTGGAGGATTTTCAGTATTGGTTTGAGCGCTCGGTCAATCTCCTGGAAAATGAGGAAATCCTTTTTTTAGGTGCTCAGCAACAATCTGACTTACTTGGCAGGGTTAAACAAGCTCAGCAAGAAGTACGTGCGGCACAAGCGCTATTTCAAGCAACAGGAGGTCAAGTTGGGGTGGAAACGGCTGTGCTCATACTTTGGCACAAACTGCTGACTGAATGCTGGCAAGTTACTATCCACTTTCGCTTAGAGCGGTTTGCTAAACCTGGAAAAAATAGTGAGAGTTGAACTCTGGCCCGCTTGCTTCTAAATTAAGAAGATGGCGATCGCAGATTCAGACAATCTCAAAAATATTTCCAGTTAATAAGTTATTCCTTGCTCAAACACTTTTGTAAATTTTTGTGTGGCTGTTTGGCCCGGAGGAGAATATTATGTTACACCTGCTTTACATTCTAGCTTTCACGATCCTGGCTTTTTTGGCCGTCGGAAACTTATTCCGCAGTCTGCTGACGGTGGGTATGGAGTCTCAGCGCATCCAACCATTTAGGGGTGGTAATCATAACGCATCATCCGCTAGGTTTCAAGCAGTGCCGCATCCAGAATTGTTGGATGATTATGGGAATGTTGTTAATGAGCCATTGTTGGTGATGCGATCGCTGTCAGTACAAGACGCTCGCGAACAATTGGATGCTCTTTATAAGTCTTCTCCGGGTAATAACGACGAGGCCCGCGAGGATATTTAAGACAGTCGAGACCGCAGCTTAAAGATTTACAAAAATTAAAGAAAAGTGCTATTAGCTGTTAGCTGCGAAGCTCATAGCTAATGGCTTATGCTTTTTGATGGTTAAAAACAGTTCACAAAATTTTACCTAATTATTTCCAAACTTACTCATACGAAATGTTAAAATGGCACTATTGAGCAATTTAAAAATTTTAAAATTTAGCTTGCTTATGTACTAGAAATTATTACTATAAGATTAACGCCAAAATTGCCCATCAGAGTCGAGATTTTTTACATCAAAATAAAACCTCCTTTGACACTCTCACCCCAAAAGGGAATGGAATTTTAAGAAATTTATTCGTCATCGGCAAAAATTTACGTCTAAGGCTAGATGATCGTCCCAACTTCCTTACTACCAGAGCTGCTGCAAGCTTTGCCGCAACTGAGATCGCAAATTTATTTCAAGTCTTCGCTGACGGCGCTTTCCCACGCGATGGAAGACCTGGTATTGGCGGGGTTAGACCAGCCGCTAGTGATTGCAAGCTTCCAGCGAGAGCGCTTTTATCGCCAGGAAGCTCACCGCTATCGCCGCATTGCCATGCTCACATCTCAGGTTTATGTGCTGGCGGTACCGGAAACTGATTTCAAAAATTCTTCTGACTGTTACGAGACTGTAGCATTTAAGCCAGAAGATGGGTTGAGTCAAGAGTGGCATTTAGTGGTGATCGGCCAGGAATATTCAACTTGCTTAATCTGTCAAGAACGAAAAGCTACTACTCAAAGTGAGAACAATAGCGCACCGCTGGCGATGATGGATCAAGCTCGTCGCTTTGAAGGGATTTGGACGTTCGATCGCGAAGTGAGCTGTAAAGCTGCTGATTTACTGCTGAAACGAATTCTTAACTATCGGCCGGAGTTAGAACAAAAGATTGAGGAAGCGCAAAATATTTATGGTATTGCCAAGGAATTGCCGAAGCAGCGAAAAACTACTAATGCCAAATCTAAATCTGCCTTGAAAAAGGGGAGTCAAAATCCCAAATTGAATGAGCCGTTTGCTCAGCGGTTGGTGACGTATTTACAGGCGGGTCAACATAAATTACTAAAAGCTTACCGTTCGATCGCGGCCCAAGAGCGAAAAGAGCGGTTAGTTAATTTAATTACAACAGCGATGCGGCGATCGCTCAATCCTGACGAAATGATCGAAGTGGCTGTGCAAGAATTGGGAGAAGCTCTCAATGCTTGCCGCTGCTTGATTTACCGCTGTAAAGCTACAGATGCAGCCGCTAAAATTAATCATGAGTTTTTGCGTCCCGGCACTCGCTCTCTGCGGGGTCAGACTTGGCCGTTGCAAAACAATCCCATGTTTCAGGAAGTCGTAGGTAAGTTAGAGCAAGTTTACGTTGAAGAGGGAGCAGAATATCCTCTGGCGGCTAACACATCAGCGCTGCGGAAACTTGTTCAAGACTGGCAAATTATTTCTTGGCTGATGGTGCCGGTACTTTACCAGGGGCGGGTTTTGGGGATGGTGGAATTGCATCAGTGCCGTTCTGTGAAGCCTTGGGAGGAAGATGAACTGGCCCTAGTGGAGGCGATCGCGACTCAACTGGGAGCGGCCTTGATTCAAGCTGAAACCTATGCCCACTTAGAAGAACTCAATCAACAACTCGAAGCTCTCGATCGCACTCGCAGTAACTTGATCGCGATTACTGGTCACGAACTCCGCACTCCCCTGTCTACTATCCAAGTTTGCCTTGAAAGTTTGAACCAAGACCCCGATATGCCCTTAGATTTGCGGCAAGTGATGCTAGAAACTGCCTTAAGTGACGCTGAGCGAATGCGTAAACTCGTGCAGGACTTTCTCACTCTTTCTCACTTAGAGAGTGGCAGAGTGCAGTGGAACCTGGAAACATTACCCCTGCAAGAGTGTGTCGATCTTGCTCTCAGCAGTATTCGCGCTCGTCGCCAACGTGAGGATTTGCCCCAGATTATCGCACAAGTGCCGCCAGAGCTGCCTTTGGTACAGGCGGATGGGGAATGGCTTGTGGAAGTGCTCTCAAAACTGCTGGATAATGCTTGCAAATTCACCGAGCCCAAAGGTAATGTGACGATTGAAGCTAAGCGCAATAGCGATCGCACGATCGAGGTAGTGGTAACTGATACTGGGCGTGGTATTGAACCTAACCGTTTAGAGGTGGTCTTTGACCGTTTCTATCAGGAAGAAGGTGCTTTGCGGCGGAGTTCTGGGGGTACTGGTTTGGGGTTGGCGATTTGCAGACAGATTGTTAGAAGTTGGGGCGGGCAAATTTGGGCGGATTCAGCAGGGAAAGATCGGGGTTCTCAGTTTCATTTTACTATTCCTTTTGTTGAAAATGACAGAGAGCTAAGGCGATCGTAAACATAATACCAATGCTCCAAAGTTATACAGCAGTAGAGGCAGGAGGAACTAAATCCTTCTTCGTTCTTGCTTCTACCGATCTGGATCGACTTTTTCTTCATCAGATTTTTGTGCATTTTCCTGTTGAGATTCGGCTTGTTTATTTTTCTCTAAAATATCTGAATAAGACCAAGCTGCGCTTACAATTATGCTTTTAAAGATTCCTTTCAAATCCTTTAATTCGTCATTTTCAGAGGGTTGAGACTTTTTATTACCTTCATTAACCATTTTTGCTTCTCCTGTTAAATCCAATCAGTTCTCTATTAATTCTCAAGGCGAAATTGCCAATTGTATAATCCTAGATTACTCCTAAATTCTTGTTTTTGGTTGCAGCGCGTGGGTTCTCCTGTCTCGAATAAGGGGGCATGACCCCGCATACCATAAATGGTATTATATAGTATAGCGAATGCGTGCAAACGATCCGCCGAGGGCGGTATCCGTAACGCCGCCCTCTGGGCGGTGATGGAACCGCTCAGAGGGTGGCGTTACGTAGGTCATTTATCGGAGACAATCAAGGTAGAGGAAGCCGATCGCCCAAATTCTTCAGGAGCGTATTGTAAATGAGCTTCTGCGCCTGGCCAGAGATAGGTTCCGGGGGTGACGGAACGGACAAGGTAATGGAGGCTGTAGGCTCCAGGTTCGAGGCGATCGCTATAGGCGACAACGCGATCGCGATACATCGTTTTATACCCAATTTGCCAGCTATCACCTTGAGCTTCTACCGCCTTTGTAGAGGTTTGGAAACTGTTATCAATTGGCTCGAAACCAGCAGGTAACTGGTCAGTAATTACCACATGATCCACAGGACGATCGGCGATAATTTCTAAACCGATATCAAACACTTGTCCCACTCCCAGAGTCAGCTCTTTAGGAATAGAAAGTTGCTGCTTTCCTAACACTCGATCTTCACCCGCAGGCCGGATTTCTCGCACTACTCGCAACCCGTTTAAGCGTCCCGGTTGATTACCCTGCAAGCGATAGCCATAATTGACGATATAGTGCAGCGTACCTTGACCAGATTTCTGAATGATTAGATCGCCATTTCGTGGTAATTGATCTGTTGCTACAGTGATAAACTGACTGGGATTGCGGTAGCCGTCAAACTGAATGGAATCTAACTGTTTACCAGCCAGTTTTACAGTAGCACTAAACTTAGGCGGTGTCGGCTGAGTCTTGCTGTAATCTACTAAAGCTGTCAGTGCTTCTGCATTGTCATAAGTGCTTTGCCAAGTACCCTCACGCCGCAGATTTAGGAGACTTTGCAATAAGCGATCGATATCTTCTGCTTTACTTTTTTGAGCAATAAATAGGCGTAAAGCTTGAGATTGAATAGCAGTAGGAGAGGCTATCCAGCTTACATTTGGAGGCAGGTTTACCGTAGCTGTGCGACCCGTGATATAGATGCTTTTTTGCAACTCATTGGTTAGCAATTTGGACTCATCTTGCCAGTCATTAAATTGGGAAAGATAACGCGCCAGCTCAATTTGAGTGACTAGATTATATTCACTTCGCTGTTGATAGATATCTGCTAGAAAATCATTGCGTTTTTCACCCAATTCTGCTAGAGAAATTAGAGATGACAACCTTACCTGATTCTTGCAAACTTGCTGTTTGCAAAACTCATATTGTCCGGGGTCAGCAAGAGTTTTCTTCAAGTAGTCTGTCAGGCGAGACCGCATCCCAGAATCAACTGTATTAGGAAAAGCCTTAGATACAGATGCAATTGCACTTGCTGCATAGGGAGTCACAAACGGGTCAGATTGTTCTTGTCCGGGATAGGAAGCAAAACCACCATCGGGACGCTGAAGTTTTTGCAATTTTTCAAGTGCGTTCGCCGCTTCTTTGCTAGGGTTAAAACCTTTCAAACTTTGAGCATACTTTTGAGAAAGAGTTTGCAAATTTGCTGCAATTAATAACTGACTAGCTACTGGTTCCAAAAATGGTAATTGTTCATCCTGTAAAACCTGTTTCGCCGGTGCGATAATTTCTGGTATCAATGTACTTGCTAGAGAAATCTCTAAACCACCGACATCAGACACCACATTTTTATCAACTTTTAGCGGAATTTTTACCTGCTGTCCCCCCCTTTGTAAGGGGGGATTGGGGGGTATTGTTCCCACTTCCACAACGTTTTCTGTAACTTCTAAAGATTTAACCTCTAAAGGCACTTCAAACGCATCTACATTGCCATTTAATTGTGTGGCAAATTGAACTTTAGCATCACCAGCATTACTCGCCAAAATAGGGAAACGGTAAGCATGAGTACCCGATTCAGCCTGAGTTTTTAGATTCGCCGTTGTTGGATTATTGCCTTCAAATTTTACAGCACCAGCCACTTGACCATTAATTGTCAGATTGCCTTTTTGCTGAGTGTTATTAGTCACAGATAAGCCAGCTTGAATGCGATCGCCGGGACGCGCAAACTGCGGTAAAATGGGATTAGAAATTAGCGATTTAGTGGAGATAAATGTCGCCTCTCCATTGCCAAAATCTAAATTGCCATCAGTAGCAACAGCCATCACTCGCCAAGTTGTTAAATCGTCAGGAAGTTTGAATGTAACGCTCGCTTTCCCATTAGTATCTGTAACCGCAGAACCATTGTAATAAGCCAAAGCTTGAAAATCTTTGCGGACGCGAGTATTTGCTGCACCTGTGGAAAATCCACCGCCATAACCCCAACCTTTTGCCAGTGGCGAAGTCATATTTTCTAACACTACATTCGGTCGATTATCGTTAAAGCGGGTAGAAATTGACTGTTCAGCATAGACAGTTTTAACCAAATCTGGGGGGCGATATCCAGTTAGTTGCAGCACGGCTTCATTGACAACCATTACTGTAAATTGTCCCTTGATAGGTTTCCCTTGATTGTCTTGCAATTGCAGTTGTACAGTTTCCTCTGCACCAGGTTGTAATTCTGTTTGTTGGGGAGTGACTTGGACTTTTAAGTATTTAGCGTCTAAACTCGTTTGAAAAGGGGCAAATCCAATTTTTACCAGATTTTCTAGACTGCCAGGTTCCAATTCTTTTAAACTCTTACCTTGACGAACTAACACAGCTTCTACTGCTGCATTTGGCAACATTTCTGGCGTTACTTGGAACTGGATTTGGGGAGCACCTCCCTTAACTTTAGTGACAGTTTGATAGAGGGTTTTATCGCGAACAACTGCAAAGTATAACTCTGCTTCGGGATAAGGTGATTGAATTAACGCTGTTGCGGTTTCACCTGGTTGATAGCTTTTCTTATTAAGTTTGACTTCCAGGCGATTATTCTCGTATCTGTTACCCCAGCTTACGACATTTTCTCCTGTTGCCCAAATCTGTAAATCAGTGGCAGTTACTTCGTTATTGCTATCAGCAAAGTTAGCCCGAATGCGGTAAGAACCAGATTCAGGAGGATTGAGGGATACTGTTTCAGGATTGCTGCTAGATTTTGCCTCGGCTTTTGCTACTGTTTTGTATTCGATTTGATTGCGAGGATTGCGACTACCTTCGAGTACTTGAGTGACGCTACTGTAGTTAATCTTTTGCAATTCAACGCGGACTTTTTGACCTTCTAGTAGTTTTCCTGTAGGATCGGTAACGATGAGTTTAATTGGTAAAGCTTTGCCTGCATCGGCAACGAAATTAGTCTGTAAACCAATTAATCTATCGCTTGGTAGGGCAGTAAATGTTTTAGAATCTGATACAGACAGATTGGAAACATCTGAGACTTCAACATCTATCCGATAATTCATCGGATAGGGCAAATCTTTGCCGACTGTAAATGTTTGATTGCCTTTGCCGCTAGCATCTAATACTGAATTTTGTTGCAGCACATCAGTGGGAACATTCGGACTTTCTTCCGGCCAAAACCATTGCCGCCCAAAGGCAAATTCTTCCCAACCTTTCGGGGTAAATTCTGCTTTGCGGCGAGTGACATAGTATTTAGCTTTTCCACCTTCCACTGGCGAACCAAATAGATAATTACTTTGGGCATTTGCCTCGATTTTATCGTCAATCAGTGCAAATTCTTTATCAATGTTTAAATCTACCTTGAAATTGGGTGGCTTGAATTCAGCAATCCGAAATTGACCGGAAATTTCCGCTCCGTTTCCTGCTTTAGCTAGAATAGAATAGTACCCTAAAGGCAGATTATTTTCGATGGGCAATTCTAGGGAAAATGTGCCAAACTCATTAGTTGTCTGAGTTCCTAAATCAGTCTTAGTGCCGCTGGGAGTTTGCAGCGTGACTGTATAGCTGGCATTTTTATCTTGCTTGATTACTCCATTTTGGAGATAGTAAGCGGTTCCAGTAAACCAAGCTGTTTCTCCTGGTTGATAAAGTTGTCTGTCAGAGAAGATTGTACCGCGCGATTGGGGCTTATTACTATTCCAAGTATCTCCCTCAATCCCGTAGCCATAAGCACCGCTATATTCTTCTGTTCTCGCAAATGCCCAGTCTTTGTTTTCGCGGGCAATTACTAATAAACTTGGTGCTTTTTCAAAGCCTCCTGTTTCAGATTTAATGCACTTCTGTAAATTATCGCGACTGAGTAATAATGTACCATTATTGTCAGTTTTACCCGTTGCACAAGGAGTAGCTTGAGGTCGAGATTTTGCCTGTAATTGAGATTCGTAAATCTCCACTGATGCGGCTACTGGGGAACCATCATCAAGATGATTTACTCGAATTAAACCTGACTCTGGAAACCACTGGGCAAATACTCCCAAATTAGTCAATTGAACTAACCCGTAATTGCCAGGTTCTCGCCATTGCTGTTTACCCTTTTGATCTGAGTAAAGGTTTGTGCGTGCTTGCACTCCATAGGCAAGCATTCCCGTTGCAGAATCCAGTTTTTCTCGCAAGGGAACTGTGATGTCTTTTGCCTGATTTTTCTTGCTTGATACCGGGAAAGTTTGCCATTCCGAAGAATTTGGAAGTAAATCATTTCCTTCGCCTCTGGGATATGCGTCAGCATTATAAACTAAATCAGTGGGTTGAACGACTTTATAAGCTGCTTTGTACTTAGATTCGGGAAGATTAACTGCGGAAATATTCAGTTGTAAGTCCTTACCTGCTGGAAAAATATTTAACCCTGTTGGTGTCCAAATTTCGCCAGAGACATCGCCTGTTTCATACTGCAATGTGACTGGTTTACCCAAGGTTTGACCGAATTTATCTTTGAGGTTAGCACCAATAGTAATAGTATATTTTTGGGCTGGTTCTAAACTCCAGGGGTTGAGACTAACTAAGGGTTCATTGTCATAGGCTTGAACAAGTGTAGGAGATTTTTTGGGCGCGGGATTAACAGTGATATTTTCCTGTGCTGAATCGGCGATTATACCGTTATTAAATTGTAACTGACCGATGCCTTTCACGAACCGCCCATAAGCACCGCCAGCATCGGGTTGTCCGAAAAATTTAATAGCTTTAAATGCCAAAGGTGAATAAGTTTCTACCTGACTGACGAATGGTGTTTCGCTGGGGAGATTACCGCGAAGCGGTAGCAATCCGGGGTCAAATTGTAGACCGTACTGAGTGGCTTTTTCTAGTGTTTGTTGGGGAACTATGGTATAATTAAAAGTGCGAACAGATGGATCGAATTGTTCTTCTTCGGTTTGACGTTCTTCTGATTTTATCTCTGCTTTTTCTAACTCTACTTTAACAGGTACAGTTTTTGTCTGTCCCTCTGGTATTAGTTTCAAATGCTCTTGCACTGAAGCTAAATCTAATTCTACATTTGAGCTGAATTTTAGGGTAGGCTTAATATCAATGGGTTGGAATTCTGAATTCTCTGGTTTAGATGTTGGTAAATTTGAAAGTTGGATGGGTTCTGTGTTAAATGTCCAACCTAAATCTTTGTCAAGGCGATGATTTTTTAAGTCAGTTAAACCTGCTTTAATGGCGATTTGAATACGAGTAGCTTTGGGTAATGCTTGTTCTGGTTGAAATCCCACCATGCGCGGGGTCAAAAAACGAAATTGACCGGGGATAGCAGGTTTAATTTCAAATGATTTGAGTTGGCTTTGCTGTTCGGAACTCTCAAGGCTTTCAAGTGGAATTAATGGTTCTTTAAACCTAATCAGAATTTGGTTGAGAGGTTCAGCTTTTCCAGTAGGACTAATTTCTTCAATCCAGTCTACCAGTTGCGGAGCAATTAGGGGAGCAACTGAGGGAAGTGGTTCAATTTTTGAGGATTTATTCGTGACTCCACAGGTTGTTACTACCAGTGTGAGAATTAGGAGAATTACCGGTCTTATCCATTTTTTGAATTTCATATTGATGTTTTCCTTTACGGCTACTGTATCTACAGTTGACGCGATCGGTTTTCCCGATAAACTTATTGATTTTTTAACTCAGCCATTGCTACGGCTATATAAATGATTAAAGCCTATAATTTTATGGTGTAAAGATTTTGTATTTTTTCTTAATGAGTGCGAAATTTATAGTTTCGGGAAGTAAGGATATTCGCGTTGTAGTCTTGTGAATGAATATGCGTAACGCCGCCCTCTGGGCGGTATATTTAACCGCCCAGAGGGCGGCGTTACGTTATACTTTTTTGTTGATCCGGTAGGGTTGTTTCAATATCGGAAACAGATTAAACCTTTATTGATTGAGGGATTAATTGATGAGAATATTGAGGCTGTGGCTGATTAAAATTACCCAAAAAATTTGGCGCAAAGGTAGAAGTCCTAGACTTCGCCTATTGTTGGTGTTAGTGTTAATTTGCCTAACGGTGCGATCGCTTCCCTATCTCGCGCCTATCCGCGCTGTTGACATCGCACAGGATCGTGAGGCGATCGAATTTAGCGATCGCAACGGACTTCCCCTTGGTACTATTCTCACTCGTGACCAAGAACATACCGCTGCTGTACCCTTAGATCGAGTTTCTTCTCACTTTGTTCGCGCCATTATCGCCGCTGAAGATAGCCGATTTTATCAACATGGTGCCACAGATGTGAGAGCGATCGCGCGATCGCTCCTCGAAGCCGCACAAGCCAAACAGTTAGTCAGCGGTGCTTCCACCATCACCATGCAGTTAGCGCGGATGCTAGACCCCGTACCTCGCACATTACCTAACAAAGTGCGAGAACTTTGGCTATCTTGGCGCATTTTCGCCGGCATGAATAGAGACGAAATTCTCGAATCTTACATCAACAGATTGCCAATGAGCGGCAATATTTACGGCGTAGAAGCAGCCTCCCGCACCTATTTTGGCATTTCCGCCGCCGATCTTAACCTGGCTCAAGCGAGCCTTTTAGCAGCTATTCCCAACGATCCAAATAACCTCAATCCCTACTACCGCTGGCAATCTTTGAAAAAACGGCAAACTTACGTACTCGATCGCATGGTCAAGGACAAGTATATCACGCGATCGCAGGCAAATAGAGCCTTAGCTGAAGAAATTTTGTTAGCGCCGAAAGAACAGGGAATTATTGCCGCACCTCACTTTTTATTCTGGCTATCCAATCAATTACCAAAGCAACATCCGTCTCATATTCGCACCACAATCGATCGTTCTTTACAGCAGTTTGTGGAAGCACAAGTGCAGCAAGTTGTTAACAGTTTATCTCCCCATAATGTCCATAATGCCGCAGCTTTAGTCATAAATAATCATACTGGGGAAGTTTTAGCTTATATCGGTTCTCCCGATTATTTTAATCAAGCAGAAATAGGTCGCAATGATGGAGTACAAGCGCTACGTCAGCCTGGTTCTACCCTTAAACCTTTCTTGTATGAATTAGCATTAGAAAAACGTGCGATTAGACCCAACACCATTTTAGCAGATGTGCCAACTTATTATGCCATTCCCGGTGCAAAACTTTATAGCCCGACTAACTATAACGAGCAAACATTTTTAGGCCCCGTGCGAGTGCGAGTAGCCTTGGCAAATTCCCTCAATATTCCAGCAGTAAGAGTATTAGAAAAGGTAGGAGTTCCTACTTTTCTCAATCGCTTGCATGAATTGGGATTTGAGCATTTAACTCAATCTCCAGAATACTATGGTTTAGGCTTAGTTTTAGGTAGCGGGGAAGTTAGTTTATTTGAGTTAGCTAGAGCTTATGTGACCTTAGCAAGACAAGGGCAATTTACACCGATTGTCACTACATTTAATGATGCCCAACTCCAAAATACTCAACCTGTAATCAATGAAAAAACAGCGGCTTTAATTACTAATATGTTAAGCGATGCTCACGCCCGCGCTCAAGAATTTGGAGTTGATTCTGTGCTGGCTTTACCATTTACTACAGCCGTAAAAACAGGGACTTCTTCTAATTTTCGGGATACTTGGACAGTTGGTTTTACTACTGATTATACTGTAGCAACTTGGGTCGGAAATTTCAATGGCGATCGCATGAAAAAAGTCTCTGGAGTCATGGGCGCTGCTCCTCTCTGGAATCATATTATGTTACACTTGCACGAACATCAAGAACCTGCACCTTTTCCAACTTTAAAAGGGTTAGTCCAGCGCCCTATTTGTGCTATTTCTGGGTGGAAGCCTACCCCTGACTGTCCCTCAGTTGTGCGAGAATATTTTTATCCTGAAGATATTAGTAAGTACGAAACTGAGTCAGGGAGTTTAAAGTTATCTGAAGAGTACAATGGCTGGTTAGCAAAGCAGAGCAAATCTAGTTTTACTAACAGCAATTTCAAAATAGTCTTTCCTCAAAATGATGATTATTTTGTGATAAATCAGAATGAAAAATCACGACTAGAGTTTAAATTAGCGGGAGTAAATACCACCCCGGTTGAGTGGTGGTTGAATGGTAAGAAGTTAACCACCCAGTCATCTAATTCACTATTTTGGCAGCTTCAACCTGGAGAGTGGAATTTGCAAGTTAAATCCGGTAAAATAGTAGATAGTGTAAGATTTCAAGTACAGATTACTGAGAATAAATCCCAGCGGCGCGGCTTTTCATTTGTTAGTAATTCAGTATATTTACCTGCTAAATAAAATCACGTAACGCCGCCCTCTGGGCGGTTTCTTGACCGCCCAGAGGGCGGAATTACGTAACTATTTAGCAGCAGGTAAAGATAACTGCGGTAAAGATTGTGGTTTGTGTCCATTCTCCTCAAAAACAATGGGTTCTCCTGCTAGCAAAAACTCGCGAATTAAACGTGCGATTGCCCTTTGAGCTAAACGCCCCGCTACTTGCTGTCCCATTTGTTGTAATTGTGGTTTAACTAACAACTGTGGCACATATTCTAATACTTTCATTCCATCAAAACCAGGTGTCTCTTGGAGAATACCCCAAATCCTTTTAATATGTTCTAAACTCTGTTGTTCCGCAGGTGTCACCACAGGTGAATCCCCCTTTACACCAAACCATTCGCTCACTACAGCCTTAGCATTAGCAAAAGCAGTACGAGAGAGTACATCTAAACTTTTAACTAATTCCTCCACAATGCGCTCGCGAATGAAATCTCCTCGCTCCGAAAACAAGAAATCTAGCGCCTGATTCAATACTTTACTAATATCATAATCCTCGCTATCCCTAGCATTTTTGAGCAGATTTTCCAAGCGATTCCAGCGGAAATTCCCATCTTTAAATAGCAAATCTCGCAGGGACGCTCTTAACTCTGGAGCGGGATCGCTTAGCAACCGTTTTGCTACATAAGGATAAGCCTTACTAAGGACTTTAAAATTCGGATCGACATTAATTGCAATCCCTTCTAATGTTACTAGCGAGCGAATAATCAAAGCATAATAAGCTGGCACTCGAAACGGATAGTCATACATTAAAGCTGACAATTGATCCGTAATACTTTTGAAATTCAGTTCCGCAACGCTTGCACCCAAAGCATTATTAAATACATTCGCTAAGGCTGGAATAATTGGCGTTAAGTCAGTCTCTGGCGTTAAAAATTCTAACTTCACATAGTCCTTTGCCAAGCCTTCAAAATCGCGGTTTACTAAATGGACTATAGCTTCTAATAAGCCATACCGCTGATAAGGTTTAACTTCACTCATCATCCCGAAATCCAAATAAGCCAACTGACCATTAGGAGTCGCTAATAGATTCCCCGGATGCGGATCGGCATGAAAAAAACCGTGTTCTAGCAGTTGCCTTAGAGAACACTGAACTCCCACTTCTATTAAGTGTGGTGCATCAATTCCTTGGGCGCGTACAGCTTCTAAATCAGTAAGTTTAGTGCCAGTAATCCACTCCATTGTCAAGACGCGGCGGCCCGTTTGTTCCCAATAGATTTTAGGGACGTAAATATCCTTGATATAACCGTAAAGTTTGGCAAATCTTTCAGCGTTATGACCTTCGTGATTGTAGTCCATTTCTTCATAGATCCGCTCCCCAAATTCATCCATAATTCCTACTAGGTCGCTGCGGATGAATTTGAAAGTTTTATGCGACCAAATCGCTAATGTTCGGAGAATATATATATCCAAACTAATGCCCTCAGCTAAATCAGGGCGCTGCACCTTTACTGCGACTGTTTCGCCAGTCTTCAATTTGCCTTTGTAAACTTGTCCCAGAGAAGCTGCGGCTATGGGATTAGGGCTTAGTTCTGCGTAAATTTCGTCTGGAGGAGCGCCTAATTCTTCTTCTATAAATTGATAAGCTAATTCGTTGGGAAAAGGCGGTAATTGGTCTTGTAATTTTGCCAATTCCTCTAAGTAAGTAGATGGTACTACGTCAGGTCGTGTTGAGAGTGCTTGTCCGATTTTGATGAAAGCTGGGCCGAGTTGGCTAAGAATTTCTCGCAGGCGAATTGCTCGCCTTTGCTCATTTTGAGTGACGCGACCCGTTTTTTTGTCTCGCCACAAACTGAAAGCAAAGCTGATAAATGTCCAGACAACGCTCAATAACCGCCCCCAGACTTTAAAGGGGCGCTGGCTATAGTATTCTGCGCTCGCACTTGGGTTGTAGCGAAGGGCCTCTTCTGCCTCGCCAGCCATATCTAGAGCTGATTTCAGACCTTCGGAGTTGGCTGGAATTGGCTTTAGTTCTATTTCTACTGGGCGCACGGAGGGCATTTCTACCACTGAACCATTGGCTAGTGGGGTATGAGTCCCTGAATCTGAATAAACCTGTGGGGAAGCAGGCGATACCGTCTTGACATCCATATAATCTCAGACTGATGAGGAGCACTGTAATACATTGTAACAATCTGCCTGCTTTGCACCACAGCTTTAAGGCATAGAGCTTATGGAAGATCGGGGGATGGGGAGGAATAGGGATGGGGAGGATGGGGAGGATCTGGAAGATGTATCTCCCCCCCGCTCCCCCGCTCCTCATCTCTATTCCGCACTGGCCTTGTTGAATAACCGATTGCGAATATCTGAAAGCTGTGCTTGATTGCTGACTGGCGATCGCGGTTTGGGTATTTCATTATCCGGCCAACTTGGCAAATCAAAACAGGGACAACAATCCGGTGGCATTCCCTGTAGGAGCAGAGGTATCGGCATTGCACAGCGAGCACAAGGATCTATGTCCCAAGCGGGAGTCAGCAGTTGTGCGATCGTTTCGCTGGTTCCTTCCAAGTAGCAGTCTCCCGTTTCAGGGGAGATAATTTTTTGCCAGCACTCTTCAAATTCTTTGCTGTAGCGATCGCCTGCAATCACTGATTTAGGCAGCAGTGTTTCAGAGCCATTGCGAATTAAAACCTTTTTTCCTAACTGAAACCAGTAGGCTAGATATTTTCTAACTTGATTTTGTGATGCCATTTTTTTTGATAATTAAATTGTTTAAATAGCTACCAGCTAAGTGAAGTTCCACCAATTAGGGTGAGTTTACCAAATCTTTGACTTCTCTCCATTAATCACATAAATTTCCGACCAACTTCTTCCTACTACCGATAGATTTTGGCTAGAGAACTCCTCTAACTATTTGCAGATAGAATTTTGTTCACCAGCTTAGTTGTGGGGAAAATAAAATTTAAGTGCAATTTAATGTTGTTATTATTTACTATAATAGCTGCCTTCGCTGAAAATAGCGCTCCCCAAACCTATAGTTATTATAAAGATTATCAAATATTAGATTGCCGATTTATATTTCCTGGTAGAGGGAAACCGAGAGCACTCAAATTCAAGACGTGACCGCCAGCAACCAGATAAACTGGATTTGCGATCGCCCCTAACTCCCGAATAGCAGTACCCAAGCGATCGCGAAACAAGCGGCCTAGAGGATAAGCGGGTATCACACCCCAGCCAGTTTCCTCCGCCACAAAAATTACATCCCCCCTCGATTTCTGCAAACTGCTAAGTAAATCTTGCAGCGTTTGCCTCCACGCAGCCTCATCTAATGCCAAAATATTAGCTAGCCAAGTTCCCAGGGAATCAATTAACAAGCAACTCGACTCATTTGCCAACTCAATCGTACCCGCCAAATCTACAGGGACATCCAAAGTATTCCAACTTGCAGGGCGGCGATTTCGGTGTAATTCAATTCGAGCCTGCCACTCCGTATCATTCGAGTCAAGCAGAGCCGTAGCCACATAAATAACAGATTTGTGCGATCGCACAGCCAAAGTTTCCGCCCATTCACTTTTACCCGATCGCGCTGGCCCCGTAACCAAAATTATCTGACGATTCATAAATCCTATAGTTAAAAATCATAAATGATAGCTTTGCCTATGAACACTCCTGCAATTTCCGCCATTATCTGTACCCACAATCGAGATAATTATTTAGGTGCAGCCATCGACAGCTTACTAACACAGGAATTTACCGACTTTGAAATATTAGTAGTAGATAACGGCTCAGGCGATCGCACCCGCGAAATAGTAGAATCCAAACTAACAAACCCCCACCTCAAATACATCTGGGAACCAACCATCGGCCTATCCGTAGCCCGCAACACAGGCGCAAGACTTGCCCAAGCAGAAATCCTAGCCTACCTTGACGACGATGCGATCGCTAGTCCCCAATGGCTATCCGTCCTCCACACCGCCTATCAAAACAACCAAAAACTAGCCATAGCCGGCGGCATCGTCACCCTAATCTGGCCAGAAGGCCTTCACCCTCCCAAATGGCTCTCTCCCAGTTTAGCAGGCAACCTAGGAGCCTACGACCTCGGCAACGACCCCCTCTACATCACCATACCCGGCTTAACCCCCAGAGGCTTAAACTACTCAATTCGGCGCACATTCCTAGAGCAAATCGGCGGCTTCGACACCAACCTAGGTCGCATCGGCAAAAAACTACTCTCCAACGAAGAACTCCACGTCACCGAACAAGCATTAAAGTGGGGATGGCAAGTAGCCTATCTCCCCCAGGCCCTAGTAGCCCACAACGTCGCACCAGAGAGAATCAAAAAAACCTGGTTTCTAGAGCGCGGATGGTGGCAAGGCATCAGCGAGTGTCACCGCGAACAACTCACCGGTCAAACTGGAATTAACCAACTCTGGCGAGGAGGCGAAAGGTTAGCGCGAGGTTCCTACAAATCCCTGAAATACATCACACAGCCAGCCCAGCGCTTTGAAAACTTCGTTTACGCCTGCGGTCAAATTGGTTACTTAAGTGCAGCCATCCAGCTCATGCTATTTCACACCAAACCTACCGATAAGGAGTAGGCTATAGGTAGTAATTGAGGAGTTCGCACTTCACCATCCACAACTCTACAGCCTTTAGGTTCCAGCACTCAACCATGACCTCTACTTCATCCAAGATCCCGGTTTCCGTTCTCATCCCGGCCAAAGACGAAGAAGTTAATCTCCCTGCGTGTCTAGACAGTCTTACCAGGGCGGTCGAAGTGTTTGTGGTGGACTCCCAAAGCACAGACCGCACCGTAGAAATCGCCACCAGTTATGGAGTAGAAGTCGTGCAATTCTACTTTGATAACTGCTGGCCGAAAAAGAAAAACTGGTCTTTAGAAAATCTGCCCTTCCGCAACGAATGGGTCTTAATTGTTGATTGCGACGAACGCATTCCCCCAGAACTTTGGGAAGAAATTGCTGAAGTCATCCAAGACCCCAACTTTGACGGCTACTACCTCAATCGCAAAGTCTTATTTTTAGATACTTGGATACGACATGGTGGCAAATATCCAGACTGGAACCTCCGCCTATTTAAACATAAAAAAGGTAGATACGAAAATCTAGGAACAGAAGCAGTCCCTAATACAGGCGACAACGAAGTTCACGAGCACGTTATTTTAGCCGGTCAAGTTGGGTACTTAAAAAATGATATGCTCCATGAAGACTTTCGCAACTTATTTCATTGGATCGAGCGCCACAATCGCTACTCTAATTGGGAAGCTCGTGTTTATTATAATATCCTAGCCGGTCAAGGCGACAGCGGTACAATTGGTGCTAATCTATTTGGAGATGCAGTACAACGCAAAAGATTTCTGAAAAAACTTTGGGTGTGGCTACCTTTTAAACCAACATTAAGGTTTTTGATGTTTTACATTTTTCAGCTTGGCTTTTTAGATGGGAAAGCCGGTTATATTTATGCAAGGCTGCTAAGTCAGTATGAATATCAAATCAGTGCCAAATTATATGAATTGCGATATTGCAACGGTCAGTTAAACAAGGCAGAAAAATCTAAATTTGGAGAGTCTACAAACGGAAATTTGAAGCAAAACTCCGCCTTTGAATTTGACATAGAAAAGCCAGAAGTAGATATTCCACAATCATCAATCTCTAATTCGACATCTCAAATTAATTCTCCTAATTCCTAATTAACTCCACCTAATTAAACGTCAAATAGTAAAGCCTTCTTCCTTCTCTCCTAGATAACTAAAGCATTTTTTTTTCTTCCTTCTTCCTTCTTCCTTCTTCCTTCTTCCTTCTTCCTTCTTCCTTCTTCCTTCATTCTCAACACTATGGATGCTGAATCTCTAGTTGATTTACGGCGCTACGACCAATCCTGGTTTGACAAGGGAAAACCTAGTTGGTTTATTTTGCTTTGGTGGTTAGTACAAGCGATCGCATTTCCTTTAACCCCTCACCATTTTAACGGCATTAGGCGAACTCTCCTGCGCCTCTTTGGTGCTAAAATTGGCACAGGTGTCATCATCCGTCCAACTGTTAGATTTACTTATCCTTGGAAAGTTGAAATCGGAGACTATACTTGGATTGGAGATGACGTTATTTTTTATAGCCTTGACCGTATTTCTATTGGTAAACATTGCATCATTTCTCAAAAAACTTACCTCTGTACCGGCACTCATAACCCTCACGATTCAGCCTTTGGTTTAATTACAGCAAATATCACCATTGGTAACGGCGCTTGGGTAGCCGCAGATTGTTTCATAGGCCCGGGAGTGGAAATAGGATCTAATGCCTTAATCGGAGCCCGTAGCAGCGTTTTTGAGAATATGCCGGCAACTTTTATTTGCATGGGAACACCTTGTCGGCCACGTTATCCTAGAGAAATTTTATAATTGGTAATTGCTAATTGGTAATTGGTAATTGCTAATTGCTAATTGCTAATTGCTAATTGCTAATTGCAACTAACGGCAAAAAAAGTTTTTGTAATCGGGGTTAATCTTAGTTCACCATCGCCTATTTGCTATATGCTAGATACATCAGGACAGTAGTAGTTAGGAGCAAGCGTCATTATTAATTCCAGATCGGCAAGAAACGCCTCTCTATCAGTCGGATTTTGTATCTTCTGAGCTTCAGTAATAGCCTTTAACTTCCCTTCTGCGAGGGAAATTCCAGCTTTTGCATCCGCACAAACTTGTTTAGCGATCGCAATCTTACTTCCCGGAGAACTCTGGGCTCCTTGCAACAAATAATCCGTCGTTGCTGGAGAGTATCGCTTAGCCAAACGCTTGTACTGTTCAATAAATTTTTGATCGTTTCCCGTTACATTTGCCTCACCCTGAGACTCACCCTGACCCTTACACAAATCATTTAAGTAAACAACTTCCCCCGAAAGATTAACCAAAAAGCACCCCTCATACTCCTGAGCATTAGCAGGAGTGTAGGTGTAAGGCAGAAATTGAAGGAGAACAACTCCTACAGCAGCAAAACGAAAGTGACTCAGCATATAGTTAAACAATTTACAGCATTTTTGTATACAAATTTACAAACTTGACACTTGCATCAGCTTTTTAAAATTATGGCTAGATAAATATATCATAAATCTAAAGTAAATTCATCCGTCTTTAAAATAGATAAATAAAAATAATATTTTGCTTGACTAGCTGTCACACCGCTGTGGTAAGCTATCAATCAAACTTTGAGTTAATTACATCCAAAGCTCTAATAACAATCATTTAAGGGAACGTTAATGAAACTAAAAAATACAGTACGGCGATCGCTACTCGTACTCGAAGTAGCTTTACTTGCCCTACTGACTCCAGCAATTATCGGAGCATCAGACCATGACGACGGCGAAGTAGATACCAAAGGTCGCGCTGTAAATTTAACTGACCTGTATGTATTCCGCGAACAAGACCAGAATGGAGGTGCAGCCCAAGGGGATCTAGTCTTCATTATGAATTCTAACCCCCGGTCTTTAGCCCGCTATCAATACTATTTCAGCCCGAACGCCCTTTATCAATTCCATGTCACTCAAGTGGGAGATGTGAATAGCACACCCACAGGTCAAGGAGATGTGATCCTGCGGTTTGCCTTTACCCCCCCAAATGAGAGAGGCCTTCAGGCTTTAACAATTACGGCGATTCGGAACGGCGCAACCACAACTGCTACCACAACTATTAATGGCGGCCCAATCGTAACAACACCGTTGAACAATAACACGATCGCAAATACAGTCTCTTTAGGTGGTTCTAACCTGACAGTATTTGCTGGTTTGCGCGAAGACCCATTTTTCTTTGATGTCGAGCAATTCTTCCGAGTTCGGGCGGGGGCATTAGGCGGCGGGCCAAAAGTAGGTTTCCGCGAACCAAATCAAGCCGTTGACTTTACTAAAGGCTACAACGTCAACACCATCGCAGTGCGAGTTCCCAAAGCATTCTTGCAAGGAGGAACAGGAGCGAATACCTTTGATGTTTGGACAACAATTTCAGTTAAAGATGCTGTCGGCAATTTCAAACAATTTGAGCGTTTAGCGCGACCAGCAATTAACGAAGGCTTAATTCTTACTCCAGCTTTTCTAGAAGCTTTTAATAGCATTCCCCCTAGACTAGATTTTAGCGATGCAGCCGCTCCAGTGCGCCAAGAAGCACTCGCGACGATCAAGGCAGTTGGTCAACTCGGCGGTGGAGTTGTCGATCCAAATGCCATTGCCACAGCCTTTCTGCCAGACGTGATGCGGATTGACACGACCAAACCGAGCGGCTACGCCAGCGCTACCAATGCTCAAGGCAGCTTGATTGGTGGTCGGAAAATCACAGACGATGTAATCGATATTACACTTTCGGCTTTAGTTGGTGCTCCTACAAGTGATAACGTTTCTTATGAGGGAACGCCTGGAAATCCTGCTCAGGGACACCATCCTTTAGAGTCTAACTTCCCTTATTTGGCTCAACCGAATTAGCGATCGCAATTTTCAAGTAAGTGAGGTACGTAGTTGGGCTTTAGCCCTCTTAATTGTGCTTATGTAGTTAAGTGAGGTAAGCACCTAACAACTCCCATTACCAATTAATACTCATACCTCATCTACCTGAGAAAGTCTATAGCAATTAGTTATAGCGGCTTTCTGTGGATGAGAAGAAAATGGCTAATTGCTAATGGCTAATTGCTAATTGAAAGCAGTAAGCTGTTACGCATTTAAACAACTAACAAGGCAGATAGGGTGCGTCAGCTTGAACACTTACGCTTACTTATGAAACGCTTATTACTGACGCACCCTACAATAGTCGTTTAAATGTCGAACAGCTTACCTACCTAAATGAAAACAAGCAAAGGGCAACAAATAAATGACATTTTATGGTGGATGCTGCTAATTGGATTGCCTATTGTTACTATTGGTGCAGCTAGCTTGCCGCCGAACTTGCGTTTTTGGCAGGGGAGTTTGTCCCACCAGATGCCAAGCGGACTTGACCCGGCTTACCGCTATCACTTTCCCGAAACCTTAAAAGGTGCTCTGAGTCCGAAACAGGCTTTACAACAAGAGATTGCTTTTTATCAAAAAAAGATCGGTCTTTCGCCTCAGAGTAGTTTAGATCGTTCTTCGCTGGCTGTGGCTTATTTAAAAATGGCTCGTGCTACTGGTGCTGGTAGTTGGTATTTAATGGCGGAACAAGCGGCTGAGCGATCGCTAGCTGAGTTGCCATTTAACAATAATACTGCTGTCATCGTGCTAGCTCGTGTGGCTGAAGCCAGACACGATTTTACTACAGCGTTACGCTTGGCAGGAGAGGCGAACGGGGAAGATGCGATCGCGATTAAAGTAACATCTAATTTGGCTCTCGGCAAAGTAGACGCAGCCAATAAAGCCGCTGAAGCTCTGGTTAACCGCATTCCCACTTTAGGCTCTTTAACCTTGCGAGCCCTAGTGCGGGAAGCCCAAGGCAGAGATGCACAAGCAATCCAAGATTATCAGAAAGCTTTAGCTGCTGAGGAACCTGGAGAAGTTGGCAGTTCTGCTAAAACTCGCACCTATCTAGGTAGATTCTACGCTCGCCGAGGGCAATTAACTCAGGCCTTAGCTCTCTACCAAGAAGCTCTGCGGCTGGTACCTCGATATCCCTTAGCTTTGGTAAATTTGGCTGAGTTGGAGACTAGACAAAAACAGTATGGGGCGGCGGAAGATAGTTACAGCCAAGTTAGTATTTATGCCCAAGGAGCAGCTACCGTGTTCGATCATATCGTCGATCGCGGTAAGGCAAGGCTCAGGAATTTACAAGGGGATGCTCAAGGGGCAAAAGAATGGCTGGACAAAGCCGAGGCGCTGCTACGCCAGCAGACTGCTGTGGGAAATGTAAATGGCGGTTTTGGGCATCGCCGGGAACTAGCCCGCTTGTTGCTTGAGAGAGGGCGCACAGAAGACGTAATTGAAGCTTTAGCCTTAATGAAGGCAGAGGTGAAGATTCGGCGCGATTCCCAAACGCTGGATACTTTAGCTTGGGCGCTATCTAAATCTGGTCGCTGGCAAGAAGCTCAGAAGGCGATGGCGGAAGCGTTGCGTTGGGGTGTGCGAGATGCTGGAATGTTCTATCGAGCAGGTGCGATCGCGAAGGCACTAGGAAATCGCCCCCAATCAGAAGCTTACCTGAAGCGAGCTAGGGAAACCGATCCTACCCTTGACGAACAGGCACAGCAGGCTTTGGGACTCGGCTTAGAATTTTCATACTGAGGAAAACATTAATGAAGCCAAAAGTGGTAGCGGATTGGTTGCGGGTGATTGCAGGGGAATTTTATTCTCAGCATCGTTTTCTTTCTCGCCTGCTGTTTTCGCTGATAGCAACGCTCTGGCTATGGGCGGCTACGGCAACTCCTAGCTACTCTCATTGGGCTGATTTGGCGGCGGCGGAGATTGTGGTAAATCAGGGGTCAGCTCAAGTGACGCTGACTTTTCCAACTGGGTTGGTGGCTTTTGCGGATGATAATCGAGATGGTCAACTACAAGCGGTGGAAGTCCGCACCCATAAAGCCGAACTTGAGAGGTTTTTGAGCGATCGCATCCATCTTACCAATGACACTAACTTAAAGGGCAGTCTCGCTGTCAAACCCTTAGAAGTGACAGGTAAAGCATCGGGATTGAACCTACAGCCTAGTAGCCACAGCACTTTAATTTTGGATTACACCTGGCCGCAACCTGTGGGTGAATTGCAAATTGACTACAATCTGTTTTTGCCGGGAGTACCAACCGCCAGTTGTCAAGCTACGATTTTGCAAGGCGGCGAGGTGACAAGCTTCGTTTTCACGCCAAACAATATGAAGTTTTCCGTTGGGGGAAATTTCCGGCCTTGGGGCTGGAAGTGGCTGTTAGCGATCGCGGGTTCTATAGTCTGGGGAGCAATGCACGCTTTATCCCCTGGACATGGAAAAACCATAGTTGGCGCTTATCTAGTGGGTTCGCGGGCCACGCCTCAACACGCTCTATTTCTAGCACTGACAACAACTATTACTCATACATTGGGCGTATTTGCTCTGGGTTTGGCGACTGTTTTTGCTGCTAAATGGGTATCTCCAGAGGGTTTGTATCCTTGGCTGAGCTTGATGTCAGGTTTATTGGTGATGGGGATTGGTTTGAATTTGGCAAGCGATCGCCTCCGCGATCTACTTCCGAAAAGCAAGCCCACTGTCGATTTATTAAGTAGAGGGACTTGGGAGAGACAATACACCACAGTTCCAGCGCACTCCCACAGTCACGGACATCACCATAACCACTCTCACAACCATTCCCACCTACCGCCCGGAGTCGATGGCCCTGTTACTTGGCAAAGCCTAATTGCACTAGGTATTTCCGGCGGGATTCTCCCCTGTCCCTCAGCTTTGGTGATGCTGCTGAGCGCTACGGCCCTTGGTCAGGCTGGCTTTGGACTGATGCTGGTATTAGCATTTAGTTTAGGATTGGCAGGAGTGCTAACTGCGATCGGGTTAATACTCGTTTACGCACGCCGGATCTTTGAGCAAATGCACATTTTCAAGTACAGCCAGGAAAAAATAGGGATATTAAAAGCGTTACCCGCTGTCAGTGCTTTGTGCGTGATGCTACTAGGTCTGGGCCTCACAGGACAAGCACTGGTAAGTATTGTAATGTGAGATCGATGGAGTTGCGATACAAGAAAACCCGCCTAGGCGGGTTAAAATCATGCAGTCCGCGAAGGCGGACTTTGTTTGTGTAGCCGCGAATTCTATTCGCCAGGTCTTATTAAGCCTTCACAGCCACCTTCTCAGTAGCATCAGCACTAGCTTCAGGAGAACTAGCCTCAGAAGGCGGTACAACTTGCCAGAACTTCGGTAAATATTCCGACCAATTAGCCAAAATATGCTTAGCCTTCTGGGAACCAGTGCGATCGCTATGATCTTGAATCAACTCTTTCAATTGTTGCTCCCCAGCAGGGCTAATTACCCGCTGAACCTTTACAATCTCAGGGTTGACATGATTCGGGAAACTGCCATCCTCATCGAGGAAATAGCCCAAACCGCCAGTCATACCCGCACCGACGTTACGACCAACTGTACCCAAAACCACGACAACGCCGCCAGTCATATATTCGCAACAGTGATCGCCAGCACCCTCAATTACCGCTTTCGCCATCGAGTTGCGAACCGCAAACCGTTCCCCGGCTTTACCATTAGCAAATAGAGTTCCCCCCGTTGCGCCGTATAAGCAAGTATTGCCCACGATTACGTTTTGTGCAGGGTCATAAGTCGCACCAGCAGGGGGTTTGATCGCAATTTCGCCGCCGTGCATTCCCTTACCAACGTAATCATTTGCCTCCCCTGATAAGCTGAGAATCATTCCTGGCAAATTGAATGCGCCAAAGCTCTGACCCGCACTACCAGTGAAGTTGAGGTTGATTTGACCTTCAAAACCGCTGTTACCATGCTGAAGTGCGATCGCGCCACTGAGTCGAGCTCCGACAGTGCGATCGGTATTCACTAAGGGGATATTTTTGGTAACGCTACCATGATTCGCGATCGCAGCCTGAATCTCTGCATCCGCTAACAAATTGTCATCCAATACTGGCCCATTGCTGTGAACGTTGCTATGTACCAAGAAACTGCGATCGCTCTTAGTATCGGGTAACTGCGTCAAACAGTCCAAATTCACAGATTGAGTCTTAGTTAGATGCACACCTTCGCGCATCTTCAGCAAATCGGCGCGACCGATGATATCATTGAGCGATCGGTATCCCAATTTTGCCAATAAACTCCGCACTTCCTCCGCCACGAAGTAGAAGAAGTTAACAACGTGCTCCGGCGTACCTGGGAAACGCTTCCGTAGGTGTTCCTGCTGAGTTGCAACCCCCACCGGACAGTTATTGGTGTGGCAAATCCGGGCCATAATACAGCCTTCTGCGATCATCGCTACGGAGCCGAAACCGTACTCTTCACCGCCCATTAATGCGCTCATCACGACATCCCAGCCGGTTTTGAAGCCGCCATCAACCCGCAGCAAAACGCGATCGCGCAGTTGATTCTCCATTAATACCCGGTGAACCTCAGTTAAACCCAGTTCCCAAGGGGCTCCTGCGTGTTTAATCGAAGACAGTGGCGAAGCGCCCGTCCCGCCGTCGTGTCCAGAAATTTGAATCACGTCTGCATTCGCCTTGGCAACACCAGCCGCGACTGTGCCGATGCCAACTTCTGCTACTAACTTGACAGAAACGCCAGCCTTGGGATTAATTTGGTGCAAGTCAAAAATCAACTGCGCTAAGTCTTCAATCGAGTAGATGTCATGGTGGGGTGGGGGCGAAATCAGCGTTACTCCTGGCTTAGAACGCCGCAAATAGGCGATATACTGGCTCACTTTCGGCCCTGGTAATTGGCCGCCTTCCCCTGGTTTCGCACCTTGTGCCATCTTAATTTCAATTTGCTTAGCACTCATCAGGTACTCAGGTGTCACCCCAAAACGACCGGAAGCCACCTGTTTGATAGCAGAATTTGCCGTGTCCCCATTCCGCAAACCGCGCAAGTGAGAGAATGTGGGTGATAAACCTGCCTCACTCACATCATCTAGCACTTGGTATCGTTTAGGGTCTTCGCCACCTTCGCCAGAGTTAGACTTCCCACCGATGCGATTCATAGCGATCGCTAGGGTTTCGTGAGCTTCCGGCGACAGCGCCCCCAGAGACATCCCCCCCGTCGCAAACCGTTTGACTATATCCGCCACCGATTCTACTTCTGATAGAGGAATAGCAGAGCGATCGCTCTGGAAATCCAACAAATCCCGTAAAGCAGTGACAGGCCGATTTTCCAACTGCTGCTTGTAAACCTCATAATGGTCGTAAGCAGTTTGATCTGGCTTGACCTTCCCATTGCCATTTTCCGACTTAAAGCTAGTCACCGCCTTATGTAGCGCCTTCGCCATTTCCGGGCTATTCATGTGATATTCGCCGCCTGGCCGGAACTGGACGAAACCATAATTTTCCAGCTTTTTACCGCTCAATTCGGGGAAAGCCTTGCTGTGGAAGGAAATCACCTCAGTAGCCAATTCTTTGATACTCAAACCACCAATCCGAGAAACAGTTCCCCGGAAACCCAAATCCAGCAAATCGCCACCAATACCGATCGCCTCAAAGATTTGCGCCGCCTGATAGCTAGATAGCAGCGAAATCCCCATTTTCGACATAATCTTCAGCAAGCCATCTTCTACCGCCTTGCGATACTTAGCCTGAGCCGCTGCTAAGGTAATCTTAGCTAGTTTTCCCCGCTCCATCAGAGCTTGAGTCTTGGAATCAGACCACCAATGGCCGACACTTTCCAAAGCCAAATAAGGACAAATAGCGATCGCACCATAGCCAATTAAACAAGCAAAATGGTGAGTGCTCCAACACTGAGCCGTATCCACAATTAGAGAACCCTTCATCCGCAACCCTTCGCGGATCAAGTGGTGGTGAACCGCACCCACAGCCAGCATCGGCGGAATGTAGGTATATTCCGTACTTAAAACAGCAGAAGAAATTCCTCCTTCTTCCTTCTTCCCTCTTCCTTCTTCCTTCGCCACGCGATCGCTTAGAACTAAAATTTTCGCACCCGATCGGATCGCTTCAGCCGCCGCCTGACAAAGTTGCTTAACTGCGGCCTCCAAACCAGCCGGGCCTTGGGCGATCGCGTACAGCGTAGATAACTCCTTAACGGGGAAAGCTTCTCTACTCTTCAACCAAGCCAATTCCGCCTCATTCAATACTGGCGAATTAATCTTCAGCATCCGGGCATTTTCCGGCTTCGCTTCTAACAAATTCCCCCGTTCTCCCAACTGCATACTTAGAGACATCACCATCCCTTCCCGTAGCGGGTCAATCGGCGGATTTGTCACCTGAGCAAAACGCTGTTTGAAATAGTCATAAAGCAAATGTGGTCGCACAGAAAGCACCGCCAGAGGAATATCATCCCCCATACAAAAAGTTGGTTCCTTCCCACTGCTCGCCATCTCCGCGATCACCATTTCCAAATCTTCCGCCGTATAGCCAAAAGCAGTTTGATGACGCAATAAAGTCTGAGCATCCAGTTTTGTACTTTGGGCAAAATCTCCTACTGGCATGGTCTGACGGTGTTTTTGCAACCATTCACCGTAAGGATATTCCTTCGCAGCCCGCTGCTTAATTTCCCAATTTTTCAGAACTTCATTGCTATCTAAATCAACAGCAATCATTTGTCCTGGCCCTAAGCGACCTTTTTCCACAATATCTGCTTCGGGAATATCCACAACTCCCGCTTCCGAAGCCACTATTACCAAGCCATCTTTAGTAATACAATAACGAGCCGGTCGCAAACCATTGCGATCGAGGGTAGCTCCTACCTGTTTCCCATCACTAAATACCAACAGCGCCGGCCCATCCCAAGGCTCTTGAATACCGCTGTAATATTCATAGAAATCGACAATTTCAGGATAGGGAGCCAAAGCTGGCTGATTTTTATAAGCCTCTGGTACCAAAATCATCAATGATTGTAAAGTAGAGCGGCCAGAACGCACCAGCAACTCCATGATATTGTCCAAATTAGCTGAGTCGCTGTTCTCTGCATCAACTGTTGGTCTGAAACTAGGGATATCAGTATCGCTCCAATGCGGATGATTCAAATCTGCTTCCCGCGCCGTCATCCAGTTGATATTGCCTAATAGCGTATTGATTTCGCCATTGTGACCTAACAGGCGCATCGGTTGAGCCAGAGGCCATCGCGGCATAGTATTCGTGCTGAAGCGTCGATGATAGACAGCGAAGGGGCTTTTGTAAGCGGGATTGGTTAAATCCGTGTAAAATTCCCCCAACACGGCCGATCGCACCATACCTTTATAGACGATTGTGCGCGTTGAAAAAGAGCAAACGTAAAATTCTTTGCGGGGAAAACCAGTCCGCTGAAACAGGGTTTCACCAATAGTCCGACGAGTAAGAAATAATTGTCGTTCTAGTGCATCTCCTTGCAATTTTTCAGAACTAACAATTAGTTGCTCGATTTGGGGTTGATTTTCCCGCGCCTGTATCCCCAAAACTTCGGGTTTAACTGGAACTTCTCGCCACCCCACCAGAGTTAAGTTGTGCTCGGCGAGGGTTTGCTCAACCACTTGGCGAGCAATAGCGGCGTTTTCTTTGTCTGGGGGCAAAAATACCATCGCCACGCCGCTGTTTTCCGGTTTCGGAGCCTGAATTTTTTGCTGTGTAAACCATTCCTGTAATAATTCCCAAGGGATGGCCGTCATCAAACCCGCACCATCTCCAGAATCAGAGTCAGCACTACAACCGCCGCGATGTTCCAAACAAGTTAAAGCTGGCAAGGCTTTAGCAATAATTTCGTGTGTTGCGATCCCTGTTTGATTTGCTATAAATCCCACCCCGCAGGCATCTCTCTCTTCCACTAGCCACCTTTGGCCCGGATAGGGAGTTCCTGAATTTTGGCCTGAATGTATATCTCGGTTATGATTCACGCTCGTGTTACCCATGTCGATTGAATACTACTATTGCTGTGTTTGTTTGATTGAGTCTTTGGTACTTTTGGAAAGAGGGCTGCCGAGCGGCGGGAGAACGGTAAATCCTAAAACAGCAAAGAGTCAGAAAAGTTGATAAAAATTCACTATTTGTGCTGCTATGACCTTGCCCAGAAACCCTACTCGCAGATCCTAATTATCCTGACAGGTGGCCTGTGAAAATGTTATACAGAATACGCTATGCGTGCAGTATTGATTAAAAATTAAAAATTAAAAATTAAAAAATTCAATTTCTTAAATTATTAATTTTACATTTTTACTTTTTAATTGCAGTGCTGGCATCAAGCTTGCCCTTGAATGGTTCCCCAGCCTGCAAGCTAGGCATTCTGCCTGCTTAGTTAGCTAATAAAACAGGCTCGTCATTTACTTTAGCCCCCTTTTGTCAACTTTGCCATTCCGACGCTTTGCTGACCCCATAGACGCAAAATCCACCTGCCCTCTGATAGGGTAGGTGCAATCTCGCTCATGTCAGCGCGGGGATAAGTCAAACCTTCCTTTTCTATTATTTGACATTCCCAGGTCTAAATCAACTGAGATAGTTGGTTGATTATGGCTGCTTTAGAAACAAAAACCTGATTTTTGAGTTACGGCCTTTGGATTTTCCCCAGGCTTTATTCTAGGGGATTCTAAGAGGATGTTACGAAGCAGGCTAAAGCCTGGGTTTTTTTCGCAATTCCTCATCTAGGCTTCAGCCGTAGGGTTGCTAAGGAGGTTTTTGAGGAAAAATGGTTCTGCTATGATACAACACTCAAGCAAAAAGTCAACATTATGTTTAAAGGCCTTGGGCTTTTGACTCGTTTTTTGGTACAGCCTGCGATCGCGATCGCCCTTTGTTTAGTCGTAAACCAAGCAGCCAGAGCAGAAAGGGATCGGGAGATGTTTGTCAATACCCAGTTACCAATTGCTAATTACCCATTTTCAATTCCTGAAACAGAAGTAAAAGTGGCTCAATCCGTACCGCCATCTCCTCAAGACGCAAACCAAGGCCGTCAAGTCTCTTTAAATGGTAACACTTTCCGGGGAGCTTGGAGCCAGCAGCCGGTTGGTGGGACTTCTAGTTTCCGAACTTGGATCGCTGATGTTAGCTTAATGGAAATAGCTGGCATTGAACTATTAAACTCTGGTGATGCTGCTAAACAGCCGGTGCAATGGTTTTCCCAATCTCAAACCGATGGTCTTGCGACCCGTTTAACTGCTCAATACCGCTATCTAGATATTACAGATTTTGCCAAAAAAGTAGGCTGGCAAATCTCGGCTGAGGGTAATACGCTCAAAATCTCCACCCAACCAGCAAAATTAGCAGCAATTCGGGTTGGGAAACAAGAATGGGGTTCTCGCATTGTTCTAGATTTAGATCGTCCCACTTTCTGGCGACTCAGCTACGTAGAACCACCGCCCAGAACCCCAACCCCAAAGCCTAAAGACACTCCAGACGATCCTACAAAACCAACAGCTAGAGATACGCCAGACGATCCCACAAAACCCCAAACACCGAAACCAACACCCCAAGTACGAACTCAGGAATGGCTAATTACAGTTGATGCTGTACCCGATCGCACTCTTATAGCGCGTAATTTTGGGGCTGGGAAACATTTACAATCTCTCAAGGTAGAATCATCAGCTAAGCAAACTAAGATCCGAGTTAATATTCCGTTGGGTTGGCGGCCTCTAGTTTTCACTCTGGGTAATCGCGTAGGCGTAGCCAGCGGTAGGTATCGCTTAGTCATCGACATTCGCCCCGATTATTTGGTAGAAAGAGATATTCTTTGGGCTCCCGGATTGCGGTGGCGATCGCAATACCGCAATTTAGGTAATTCTAAGTTTCCCGTAGTTTGGCTGGAAATCAATCCTCGCCAGTCTGGATTGAAAATTAGACCAATTCTAAGTAATCCCCCAACTGACACCGGTACTGCACCTTTATTACAAACAGCCGAACTCTCTAACGTCGCTGCTGCTATCAATGCAGGGTTTTTTAATCGGATTAATCGCCTAGCTTTGGGAGCAATCCGGCGAGATAATCAATGGTTATCGGGGCCAATTTTGAACCGAGGTGCGATCGCTTGGAATGATAACGGAGATATCAAAATTGGGCGCTTGAGCCTGCAAGAAACTTTAATTACCTCAAAAGCAGAGCGTTTAGCGATCGCTCACCTTAACAGCGCCTACGTCCAAGCTGGCATTGGTCGCTACACCGCTGAATGGGGAACAACTTACACCCCTTTCTCCGATGGCGAAATTATAGTCACAGTCCAAAACGAACAAGTTACTAATCAATCCCCTGGGGGGGAAGCAGGGAAAGCCTTATTTCCCATTCCTGCTAACGGCTATTTACTGGCCATACGTTCTAACCCGGAGGCTGCTAATCAGATTCCAGTCGGAACAAGTCTGCGCCTGGAAACTGCCACAGTTCCGGCCGATTTTAACCGCTATTCTTATATTTTAGGCGGCGGCCCCGTATTGGTGCAGAACAGTCAAGTTTTCCTAGATGCTAAAGCTGAAGGATTTAGCGATGCTTACGTTAAGCAAACAGCAATTCGCAGTGCAGTTGCGATCGCAGCCAATGGGAATTTGTTAATTGTTGCCATTCACAACCGGGCCGGAGGTGCGGGGGCTACTTTTGCTGATATTGCCCAAATTTTGCAGCAAATGGGGGCTGTTGACGCTTTGAATTTGGACGGCGGTAGTTCTACAAGTCTTTATTTAGGTGGTCAACTAATCGATCGGCCGGCTCAAACTGCTGCTCGCGTTCATAATGGTATTGGGGTGTTTATCCAGCCTTAGAACGGTTTTAAATCGTAGGAATTTTACACAAGTTTCATGTAACGCCGCCCTCTGGGCGGTAAATAAACCGCCCAGAGGGCGGCGTT